>NZ_BCBQ01000023.1:0-71422 GCF_001320885.1 Pseudomonas sp. NBRC 111140 | reverse complement strand
CTCTCTACCTCTAAGCGCATCTGCAATCTGTGTCGGAATTGCAGCCCCGGTCAGCCTTGCTGCCTCACCGAGCCAGACACCATTGGTGTGCGAGCCCTGCCCTGTAGCAATACCAGGCTCATATCGCGGGCTTTTGAACACCACCAGAATAGGCGGTAAACCCGAGTCCATGGGGAAGGTGATGATCAGCCGTTCCTGGTCCAGCAAATCCAGCGCCGGGTAACCCTCTGTTTCGGTACTGACGGGGTTCAGGGTACTGCCGGTGTAAACGACGGTACCGGGCGGCGCTGGCGGCAAGCTGGTAGAACTTCCATCTTCACCGCCCGGCGCGCTGGCGGGTGTCCAGGTGAGAATCCGCTGCGGATTATCCAGTGCCAGGCTGTAGACCTGACGTTCAGTGTCGAATGTCACTGCGCGTACTGGTACCGGCTTGCCCCCAGCCACTACATATAGGTCCATGCCTTTTTCGTGCTCGGATCCAGCCAGCAGATACGGCAGGTCGATGCTGGTTGATGACGCTGCCAAGGTTGCAAGGTCAGGCCCACCGGGTGGCGTAAGGCTGGCCAGCGGGGTGCTGATAAGATAACGGCGCTCACCGTTACCCAGCGTTGACGGCCAGGCCATCGCAAGTGTGCCTACTGCAAGCGAAGGGATAGTCGTAGCAACAAGGCGGGCAATCGCGGCCGTGATTGCTTCACCCAAAGCCGAGTAAGCCGCTTCGGCTACTGCAAAAGAGGTAGCACCAATGGGGATTACGGCAGGCGTCAGTCCCGCCAAACGCGCTTCATTGATATAGGAAATGCTCCGCCGCAGAGCCTCTTGCCTTTGCCGCTCGGCTTCTGCAGCCAAGCGCGCAGCTTCGGCCTGCTGGCGTGCAGCTTTTTCTTGTGCGGCGAATTGACTTTGGAGGTTCTCCACTTCAGCGGCGCGCTGCATCAGGTTTTGCGTGGCACCTGCATATACGCCCAGGAATCTGATCGATTCGTTTAGCGCCAGTGTGAGGTGGTATTCCTGCCAGCGCGGGCCGGCCCGGCGTAATCGTTGTTCATCTACAAGATGCAAAAGCCCTTCAAGTTGAGGCTTCGACAGGGGGGCGTTGATGCGGGGGTTTTGATCATGGTACGCCGGAATTTGCGATTGCTTGGCCTGCACCAAGGCAGCAGCGGTTGCAAGGTAGGCACTGAGGGTTTGAACAAGCGTGAGCGCGTCGTCAATGACGGTTTGCCCTAACTCATGCTGAAGAACGTTGGGTAAACAATCGAAATGTATTTGCCGCTCTGCGTGAATCTGAGCTGTTCGACGCGCGATCATTTCCAGCAGATTTAGAGGCTGGTGGTTGAGCTCCTCCTGATCCACTTGCCTTGCGAGGCCCTCAAGTTCGTCTGCCAGCGCTTGGTGCTTTTGAGCTTCGATGTGTAAACGGTAGGTGCCATCCCAAGCCCTCTGCAGCCTTGTGGCCCATTCCACACCGAGCTCCTGGCCTGTTGTTGCTGCGAAGAAGCCCGGGTCCAGAAACCGGCTCATCATTGAATCGCCGCGCTTGTAGAATGCGGGTACGCCAAAGTAGTTATTGGCGTCGGGTAAAATCTGCAAATAACCGTCACGAATCTGACTGATGCGTGACGACAGGATTTGTTGTTCTGTTGAAAGTGTGGAGGCCGCGCCGTTTGCACTGTTCGCCTCGGCTTTGATCTGGGCTTTCAGTGCAGCAATGGTTTCAGGGATCTGATTTACTTCGTGGGCATATTTGTCTGAATAGTCCTTCTCTATAATCTGAAACTCTTCTGTCAGCACCCTGCGAGTGGAAATGACCCGTGCGATGTCATTTTTGGTTGGGCTGGTCCCGCGTGGATAACCATCGCTTAGCCCCCAGCCACCTGCGCCCGGTCCACCACCACCGCCACCAATCAAACTTAGTTCGGCACCTGTTGGTGCTTGCGCACTGATGTACAGCGCTTCATCGAGATAATACGTGTTGTCCCGTGCCATGTAGGTTCTCCTGGTCACTACACGGGCTAGCTTTACGTATATTGAATTCGCGGTATGTCAGCTCCGGCCTGTCAATCGGTAGGAAGCTTCCTGGCACTCGGAAAGATCTGTCTTAGATGTGTTTTTCCGACACAGGTATCACCCGTTTCTCCTTCACCGCCTTGTAGGAAAAACTCGAATAGATCTCCTTCACCCCCGGCAGCCGTTGCAGCACTTCCCGGGTAAATTCGCCAAACGACTCCAGGTCCCGCGCCAGAATCTCCAGCAAGAAGTCATAGCGCCCGGAGATGTTGTGGCAGGCGACGATTTCGGGGATTTCCATCAGCCGCTGCTCGAACGCCAGCGCCATGTCCTTGGTGTGGGAGTCCATCATGATGCTGACGAACGCGGTCACGCCAAACCCCAGCGACTTGGGCGAGAGGATGGCCTGGTAGCCGGTGATGTAGCCGTTGTCTTCCAGAAGCTTGACCCGTCGCCAGCAGGGCGAGGTGGTCAGCGCCACCTGGTCGGCGAGCTCGGCGATGGTGAGGCGGGCGTTGTCCTGCAAGGCAGCCAGCAGGGCGCGGTCGGTGCGATCGAGGCTTGAAGGCATGTTTTGCCCTCCTGGTCCGTTGATTATTGTTTTCGTTCCAACAAGCACGCGTATGCGTGGGCCAATTTGGAAAAAATCGGGCAGCCCGGTGGCATAAGCTTATAACAAACCACAAGAGGCTGTTGCCATGCGCGACTCCCATAACAACACCGGTTTTTCCACGCGGGCCATTCACCATGGCTACGACCCGCTTTCCCACGGTGGTGCCCTGGTGCCACCGGTGTACCAGACCGCTACTTATGCCTTCCCCACTGTCGAATACGGCGCTGCGTGCTTCGCCGGGGAGGAAACGGGGCATTTCTACAGCCGCATCTCCAACCCGACCCTGGCCTTGCTCGAGCAACGCATGGCTTCGTTGGAGGGCGGTGAGGCGGGGCTGGCGCTGGCGTCGGGGATGGGCGCGATCACTTCGACCATCTGGACCTTGCTGCGGCCTGGCGATGAACTGATTGTCGGGCGTACTTTGTATGGCTGCACGTTCGCTTTCCTGCATCACGGCATTGGCGAGTTCGGGGTAAAGATCCACCATGTCGACCTCAACGATGCCAAGGCCCTGAAAGCGGCGATCAACAGCAAAACGCGGATGATCTACTTCGAAACGCCGGCCAACCCCAACATGCAACTGGTGGATATAGCGGCGGTCGTCGAGGCAGTACGAGGGCGTGATGTACTTGTGGTGGTCGACAACACCTATTGCACGCCGTACCTGCAGCGGCCGCTGGAGCTTGGGGCGGACCTGGTGGTGCATTCGGCGACCAAGTACCTCAGTGGCCATGGTGATATCACGGCGGGCCTGGTGGTGGGGCGTAAGGCGCTGGTCGACCGCATTCGCCTGGAGGGGCTGAAGGACATGACCGGGGCGGTGCTGTCGCCGCATGACGCGTCGCTGCTGATGCGCGGTATCAAGACCTTGGCCCTGCGCATGGACCGCCATTGCGCCAACGCCTTGCAGGTGGCGCAGTTCCTCGCGCGGCAGCCGCAGGTGGAACTTATTCACTACCCAGGTTTGCCGTCGTTCGCCCAATACGAACTGGCGCAGCGGCAGATGCGCTTGCCGGGTGGGATGATTGCCTTCGAGCTCAAGGGGGGGATCGACGCCGGGCGGCGCTTCATGAATGCGCTGCAGCTGTTTGCACGGGCGGTGAGCTTGGGTGATGCCGAATCGCTGGCGCAGCATCCGGCGAGCATGACGCATTCCAGTTACACGCCGCAGGAGCGGGCGCATCACGGCATATCGGAAGGATTGGTGCGGTTGTCGGTGGGGCTGGAGGATGTGGAAGACCTGCTGGCGGATGTCGAGCAGGCATTGCAGGCTTGCAAATAGGCAGCCTGTACCAGCCCACAAAAAAGGCCTCTTGCGAGGCCTTTTTCATGTTCAGCCGATCAACGCTTGAGCCCGTAGCTCTCGTCGAGCATGCCCGGCGAGTTCGGCGCTTTTGGCGCATAGTCGCGTGGCACTTCGGCGGTGTCTTTCGGCGGTGTCAGGCGGTCACGCGGGCCTTGCGGCGCTTCGGAATGCAGCGCAGCCAGCAGGCGCTGGCGGGTGACGTCGTCGAGGGCCAGGCTGTTGGCGCCTTCGGCCAGGTGATCCTGTACGTCCTGGTAGCTCTGGGTCAGTTTCTTGACCAGCATGGCGGTGCTGTTGAAGTGGGTGACCACTTCGTTCTGGTAGCTGTCGAAACGCTTCTGGATATCATCCAGTTGGCGCTGGGTGTTGCTCGGCGCCGCATTGGGCAGCAGGCGGGCAACGATGAAACCGACCGCCACACCGATGACCAGGGCCAGGGTTGGCAACAACCAAACAAGGAGCGAGAGTTCCACGAGTCCTTCCTCTATAAACGGCTTTGCTTTACGTTAACGGCTCAGACCTGCGCTGTATACCGCGAGCGATCGCAAATCAGAACAGAATTCCTCACCTAGACGAATCGACCCTTCCCGAGGTCACGGAGTAGTGCCTTGCTTGTCCGCGAAACCCCCTTGTTCATCGATGGCCCCAGCGGCCAGCTGGAAGCCTTGTACCTGGACGTGGCCGACGCCCGTGGCGCGGTGCTGATCTGCCATCCCAACCCGGTCCAGGGCGGCACCATGCTCAACAAGGTGGTCTCGACCCTGCAGCGCACCGCACGTGATGCCGGCTATGTGACCCTGCGTTTCAACTACCGTGGTGTTGGCCAGAGCGCCGGTAGCCATGACATGGGCGCTGGCGAAGTGGCCGATGCCGAGGCCGCTGCCGCCTGGCTGCGTGCCAAACACCCCGAGCTGCCACTTGTGCTGATGGGCTTCTCGTTCGGTGGTTTCGTGGCCACCAGTCTGGCTGGGCGCCTGGAAGCTGCAGGCACGCAGTTGCAGCATCTGTTCATGATCGCCCCCGCCGTCATGCGCCTGACCACCGAGTTCCCGGTGCCGCAGCGTTGCCCGATCACCGTGGTGCAACCGGACGCCGACGAAGTCGTCGCACCGCAGCTGGTTTACGAGTGGTCCGACAGCTTGTCGCGCCCCCATGAGCTGCTGAAAGTGGCAGAATGCGGACACTTCTTCCATGGCAAGCTGACCGATCTGAAGGATCTGCTGCTGCCGCGCCTTTCGAACTGAGCCAAGCCTGAATAAGCGAACACCCATGACCACGCGCATTCTTACCGGTATCACCACCACCGGCACACCGCACCTGGGCAACTACGCCGGCGCCATCCGCCCGGCGATCCGTGCCAGCCAGCAGCCCGGTGTCGACTCGTTCTACTTCCTGGCCGACTACCACGCCCTGATCAAGTGCGACGACCCGCAGCGCATTCAACGTTCGCGTCTGGAAATCGCCGCCACTTGGTTGGCCGGTGGCCTGGACCCAGACAAGGTGACCTTCTACCGCCAGTCCGATATCCCGGAAATCCCCGAGCTGACCTGGCTGCTGACCTGCGTTGCCGCCAAGGGCCTGCTGAACCGTGCCCATGCCTACAAGGCCTCGGTGGACAAGAACGTCGAGAGCGGCGAAGACCCGGACGCCGGCGTGAGCATGGGCCTGTTCAGCTACCCGGTGCTGATGGCTGCCGACATCCTGATGTTCAACGCCAACAAGGTGCCGGTTGGCCGTGACCAGATCCAGCACGTGGAAATGGCCCGCGACATCGGCCAACGCTTCAACCACCTGTTCGGTCAGGGCCAGGACTTCTTCGCCCTGCCAGAAGCGGTGATCGAAGAAAGCGTGGCCACGCTGCCCGGCCTGGATGGGCGCAAGATGTCCAAGAGCTATGACAACACCATCCCGTTGTTCACCAGCGCCAAGGACATGAAGGACGCCATTTCGCGCATCGTCACCGACTCGCGCGCGCCAGGCGAAGCGAAAGACCCGGACAACTCGCACCTGTTCACCCTGTACCAGGCTTTCTCGACGCCGGAGCAATGCGCCGGCTTCCGTGAAGAGCTGCTGCAGGGTCTGGGCTGGGGCGATGCCAAGCAGCGCCTGTTCCAGTTGCTGGATGGCCAACTGGCCGAAAAACGCGAGTACTACCACCAGTTGATCGCCCGCCCGGCGGACCTGGAAGACATCCTGCTGGCCGGCGCCGCCAAGGCCCGCAAGATTGCCACGCCGTTCCTCGAGCAACTGCGCGAAGCCGTTGGCCTGCGTTCGTTCCGTACTGGCGTGCAGGCCACTGCCGAAGTGAAGAAAAAAGCCGCCAAGAGTGCGCGCTTTGTCAGCTTCCGTGACGAAGATGGCAGCTTCCGCTTCCGCCTGCTGGCCGCTGACGGCGAGCAACTGCTGCTGTCGCGCAGCTTTGCCGACGGCAAGAGCGCCGGCGCCGTGAGCAAGCAGCTGCAACAGGGTGGCGAGGCCGATGTACGGGTTGAAGGCCTGAGCTTCGGCCTGTGGCTGAATGGCGAGCAGGTTGCCGACGGGCCGCAGTTCGACAGCACCGAAGCCCGTGATGTGGCCATTCAAAGCCTGCGTGATGCCCTGGCACCACAGCAGGACTGAGGCATATTGACGCAAGTCTGATTGCCATTAAGCGGGCCTGTCGCTACAGTGACGGCCCGTTTTTTGTTGCCTCGCTAACGAATCATGACTCCCTTAGAACGCTATCAAGCAGATCTGAAACGTCCCGACTTCTTCCATGACGCGGCGCAGGAAACTGCGGTGCGTCACCTGCAGCGCCTGTACGACGACCTGGTGCAGGCGCAGAACAATAAGCCAGGCATGTTCGGCAAGTTGTTCGGCAAGAAGGAGCAGACCCCGGTCAAGGGCCTGTACTTCTGGGGTGGGGTAGGGCGAGGCAAGACCTACCTGGTCGATACCTTCTATGAAGCGCTGCCATTCAAGCAGAAGATGCGCACGCACTTCCACCGCTTCATGAAGCGCGTGCACGAGGAAATGAAAACCCTCAAGGGCGAGAAGAACCCGCTGACCATCATCGCCAAGCGCTTCAGCGAAGAAGCCAAGGTCATCTGCTTCGACGAATTCTTCGTGTCGGACATTACCGATGCCATGATCCTCGGCACTCTGATGGAAGAACTGTTCAAGAACGGCGTATCGCTGGTGGCCACCTCCAACATCGTGCCGGACGGCTTGTACAAAGACGGCCTGCAACGTGCGCGCTTCCTGCCGGCCATCGCCATGATCAAGCAGTACACCGACGTGGTGAACGTGGATAGCGGCGTCGACTACCGCCTGCGTCATCTGGAACAGGCCGAACTGTTCCACTTCCCGCTCAATGATGCGGCGCATCAGAGCATGCGTGCCAGCTTCAAGGCGCTGACCCCTGAGTGCACCCAGGCGGTCGAGAACGACGTGCTGATGATCGAGAACCGCCCGATCAATGCCCTGCGTACGTGCGACGACGTCGCCTGGTTCGACTTCCGCGCCCTGTGCGACGGGCCGCGCAGCCAGAACGACTACATCGAACTGGGCAAGATCTTCCACGCCGTGTTGCTCAGCAACGTGGAGCAGATGGGCGTTACCACCGACGACATCGCCCGTCGCTTCATCAATATGGTGGACGAGTTCTACGACCGCAACGTCAAGTTGATCATCTCGGCCGAGGTGGAACTAAAGGACCTGTATACCGGTGGGCGCCTGAGCTTCGAGTTCCAGCGTACCTTGAGCCGGTTGCTGGAGATGCAGTCGCACGAATTCCTGTCGCGCGCGCACAAGCCATAAATTTGGGGGCCGCAAAGCGGCCCCATTGGCCTCAAGCCTCTTGCATGAACTGCTGCCGATACTGGTTTGGTGACAGCTCGGTGTGCTGGCGAAACAGCCGCGCGAAGAAACTGGCATCGTCATAACCGACCTCGTAGCTGATGGTCTTGATGCTCTTGCGCGTGCTCGACAACAACCCCTTGGCTGTCTCGATGCGTAGCCGTTGCAGGTAGTGCAGCGGCTTGTCACCCGTTGCGCCCTGGAACCGGCGCATGAAGTTGCGGATGCTCATGCCGTGGTTGCGGGCCACATCTTCGAAGCGGAACTTGTCGGCGAAGTGCTCTTCCAACCAGTGCTGAATCTGCAGGATGATCAGGTCCTGGTGCAGTTTTTGCCCGCCAAAGCCCATGCGCCCCGGGGTGTAGTTGCGTTGCACTTCGTAAAGAATGTCGCGTGACACCGCACGGGCCACGTTGGCACCGCAGAAGCGCTCGATCAGGTAGATGTACAGGTCGCAGGCTGAAGTTGCACCGCCGGCGCAATAGATATTGTCGGCATCGGTCAGGTGCTTGTCCTGGTTCAGGCGGATCTTCGGGAAGCGTTCGGCAAAGCTGCTGAAGAAGCGCCAGTAGGTGGTGGCCTCCTTGCCGTCGAGCAGGCCCGACTCGGCCAGCCAGAACACGCCACTGGCCTCGGCGCAAAGCACCGCGCCACGCGCGTGCTGCTCACGCAGCCACGGCAGCACCTGCGGGTAACGTTGCAGGAGGTTGTCGAAGTCATCCCAGTAGGCCGGGAGAATGATCACATCGGCGTCGTCCAGGCCACCATCGACCGGTAGCTGCACATTGCTGAAGCTGTCCACAGGTTGGCCGTCGGGGCTCACCAGGCGGATTTCGAACATGGGCTGCAAACCCAGGCCCAGCTGCTTGCTGTAGCGCAGGCTGGCGAGGTGGAAGAAGTCCTTGGCCTGCATCAAGGTCGAAGCAAACACCTTGTCAATGGCCAGGATGCTGACGCGCCGCAGCGACGCGGAGGGTTGGGTAAACATCATTGTCATTGTTCTTATAGGGTAGAGTGGTCAATCACCGGCTGGATCGTCTTATTTTTTGGCGATTGTGTCTACCCCATGTAACAGCGGGGCTGCTTTGCAGCTCAAGGTGCCGGGTTAGGCTGCTCCTGGTGGATGGCTTCAATCGCCGCCAGCAACTCATCGCTCAGGTTCAGCTCAAGGCTCGCCAGGTTGCTGTCCAGCTGTTGCAGGCTGGTGGCACCGATGATGTTGCTGGTCACGAACGGCTGTCGGGTGACGAACGCCAGGGCCATCTGCGCCGGGTCCAGGCCGTGCTCGCGGGCCAGTTGCACATAGCGGCTGCAGGCTGCCACGGTCTGCGGGTTGGAATAACGGGCAAAGCGGCTGAACAGGGTCAGGCGTGCGTTGCCCGGCCGTGCGCCGTTCTCGTACTTGCCCGAGAGCATGCCGAAGGCCAGCGGCGAATAGGCCAGCAGGCCGCACTGCTCGCGGATGGCCACTTCCGCCAGGCCTACCTCGAAGCTGCGGTTGAGCAGGTTATACGGGTTCTGGATCGACACCGCCCGCGGCCAGCCACGGCTTTCGGCCAACTGCAGGAACTTCATGGTGCCCCACGGCGTTTCGTTGGACAGGCCAATGTGGCGGATCTTGCCCGCGTGCACCTGCTCGTCGAGTACTTCGAGGGTTTCTTCCAGCGGGGTGAAATGGTCCTGTGGCAGGTGCTGGTAGCCCAGCTTGCCGAAGAAGTTGGTGCTGCGCTCCGGCCAGTGCAACTGATACAGGTCGATACGGTCGGTTTGCAGGCGCTTGAGGCTTTCGTCCAGCGCCGCGACGATGTGCTGGCGGTTGTGCTTGAGCTGGCCGTCGCGGATGTGGCTGATCCCGTTGCCGGGGCCTGCGACCTTGCTGGCCAGGACCCAGTCATCGCGATCGCCGTTGGCCCGGAACCAGTTGCCGATGATGCGTTCGGTGGCGGCGTAGGTTTCCGGGCGGGGTGGCACCGGGTACATTTCGGCGGTGTCGATGAAGTTGACCCCGGCTTTCTTGGCCCGGGCAATCTGTTCGAAGGCCTCGGCTTCAACGTTCTGCTCGCCCCAGGTCATGGTGCCCAGGCACAGGGCGCTGACGTTGAGGTCGGTACGGCCGAGCTGACGGTATTCCATCGGTTAGACACTCCTTGGCAATAGAAGCCTATCAAAGCAGGTTGAAATTTTTCTCGCAATCTGGATAATTCAGCCCCTCTCCGCGTGGCGGAAGTGATGCACCATCACGCAGGAAGAACCCCGTCGAACATTGGCGTGCCCGACCCGAGCCCCCAAAAGCGTCTGTGTTCGGCTGCGCGCTTGCCCTTGGCAAGCTGTGCACTATCCAGTAAGATTCGCCGTCTATTTTTCGCTGGGCGGCCTCTGAGGCTTTAGAGAATGAAAACTTTTACTGCTAAACCGGAAACAGTAAAGCGCGAGTGGTTCGTAGTCGACGCCGCTGGCCAGACCCTGGGTCGTCTGGCTACCGAAATCGCTACCCGTCTGCGTGGCAAACACAAACCAGAATACACCCCTCACGTTGACACCGGCGACTACATCGTCGTTATCAACGCCGAGCAGGTTCGTGTGACTGGTGCCAAGTCTTCCGACAAAATGTACTACTCCCACTCCGGCTTCCCGGGCGGTATCAAGGAAATCAACTTCGAGAAGTTGATCGCCAAGGCCCCTGAGCGTGTTATCGAAACCGCGGTCAAAGGCATGCTGCCTAAGAACCCGCTGGGTCGCGACATGTACCGCAAGCTGAAAGTGTACGCGGGTGCTGCTCACCCACACACTGCTCAGCAGCCTCAAGAACTGAAGATCTAACGGGATAGTTCATTATGTCGGCGACTCAAAATTACGGCACTGGCCGTCGCAAGACCGCAACCGCTCGCGTATTCCTGCGTCCGGGTACTGGTAACATTTCCATCAACAACCGTTCTCTGGACGTGTTCTTCGGTCGCGAAACCGCTCGCATGGTTGTTCGCCAGCCACTCGAGCTGACCGAAACCGTTGAGAAGTTCGACATCTACGTCACCGTTTCCGGTGGTGGTGTCAGCGGTCAAGCCGGTGCGATCCGTCACGGTATCACCCGCGCTCTGATGGAATACGACGAAACCCTGCGTGGCGCTCTGCGTCGTGCTGGCTACGTCACCCGCGACGCTCGTGAAGTTGAGCGTAAGAAAGTGGGTCTGCGTAAAGCGCGTAAGCGTCCTCAGTACTCCAAGCGTTAATACCGCTTCGGCAGTCGAAAAAAGCCCGGTTCCTTGGAACCGGGCTTTTTTTTTGGCTTGAACTAACCTGTCAGCATGTCAGTGGCCGCTTGTCGCATAGACACAGATCAAGCAAAGCGCGGGTTGTCACCCTTGCCGGGGTAATCACCTTGTCAGTGTGTGGATTTGTTTCTTACCATGGCGGCCAATTTTTAGTGCCATTGACACAACCTAAGTACAAGCCTGGTTCAACAGGCCAAGCAAGCTGATGGGAGAGGACTGAATGAGCAATGACGGCGTCAACGCAGGCCGGCGCCGCTTCCTCGTAGCCGCGACATCCGTGGTCGGGGCAGCGGGAGCAGTGGGGGCTGCGGTACCGTTCGTGGGGTCATGGTTTCCCAGTGCCAAGGCGAAAGCCGCGGGTGCACCGGTGAAGGTCAATATTGCCAAGGTCGAGGCCGGGCAGCAGATGGTGGCCGAGTGGCGTGGCCAGCCCGTATTCATCGTGCGCCGAACGGAGGAGATTCTCGGTAACCTGAAAAAAATCACCGGCGATCTGTCTGATCCAGAGTCCAAGGCCTCGGTCCAGCCGGCTTACGTCGACCCCGAGGTTCGCTCGATCAAGCCGGAAATCCTCATTCTCGTGGGCCTCTGCACGCACCTGGGTTGCTCGCCCACCTTCCGCCCGGAAGTCGCGCCCGCCGACCTCGGCCCGAAATGGGTAGGTGGCTACTTCTGCCCATGCCACGGCTCCCACTATGACCTGGCTGGCCGTGTCTACAAATCGCAGCCGGCGCCTCTCAACCTGCCCGTGCCACCGCACTCTTACGAGTCGGACGAGATCATCGTCATTGGCGTCGACCAGGAGAACGCATGATGAGCAAGTTCATGGACTGGATTGATGCTCGCTTCCCCGCCACCAAGATGTGGGAAGACCACCTGAGCAAGTATTACGCGCCCAAGAACTTCAACTTCCTGTATTTCTTCGGCTCCTTGGCATTGCTGGTATTGGTGAATCAGATCGTTACCGGCGTGTGGCTGACCATGAGCTTCACGCCCTCGGCGGAAGAGGCGTTCGCCTCGGTCGAGTACATCATGCGTGATGTGGAGTACGGCTGGATTCTGCGCTACCTGCACTCTACCGGTGCGTCTGCGTTCTTCATCGTGGTCTACCTGCACATGTTCCGCGGCCTGCTCTACGGCTCCTACCAGAAGCCACGCGAACTGGTCTGGTTGTTCGGCATGCTGATCTACCTGGCGCTGATGGCTGAAGCGTTCATGGGCTACCTGTTGCCGTGGGGGCAGATGTCTTACTGGGGCGCCCAGGTGATCATTTCGCTGTTCGGTGCCATCCCGGTGATCGGTGACGACCTCACCCAGTGGATCCGTGGTGACTACCTGATCTCGGGCATCACCCTGAATCGCTTCTTCGCCCTGCACGTGGTTGCCCTGCCAATCGTGATTCTCGGCCTGGTGGTGCTGCATATCCTTGCGCTGCACGAAGTGGGTTCGAACAACCCTGATGGCGTTGACATCAAGAAGAAAAAGGACGAAAACGGCATTCCGCTGGACGGCATTCCGTTCCACCCGTACTACACCGTCAAAGACATTGTCGGGGTGGTGGTGTTCCTGTTCGTGTTCTGCGCCGTGGTGTTCTTCTTCCCGGAAATGGGCGGTTACTTCCTGGAAAAACCGAACTTCGAGCAGGCCAACGCGTTCAAGACCCCTGAGCACATCGCTCCGGTGTGGTACTTCACACCCTTCTACGCGATCCTGCGTGCGGTGCCCGACAAGCTGATGGGTGTCATTGCCATGGGTGCGGCCATCGCCGTGCTGTTCGTACTGCCCTGGCTCGACCGTAGCCCGGTGCGTTCCATGCGTTACAAGGGCTGGATCAGCAAGGTCTTCCTGCTGGTGTTCTGCGTGGCCTTCGTCATCCTCGGCGTGCTGGGCGTACTGGCGCCGACACCTGGGCGTACCTTGTTGTCGCAGGTATGCACGGTGCTGTACTTCGCCTACTTCCTGCTGATGCCGTTCTACACAAGGCTCGAGAAGACCAAACCGGTTCCGGAAAGGGTGACTGGCTGATGAAAAAGTTGATTGCAGTATTTTTGCTGGCAGTGATGCCTGCCTTTTCCTTCGCTGCCGAACACGGCCTGGAGCTGGACAAGGCCGATATCGACCTGACCGACAAGGCCGCCATGCAGGACGGTGCGCGTACCTTCGCCAACTATTGCATGGGTTGCCACAGTGCCAAGTTCCAGCGTTACGAGCGAGTGGCCGATGACCTGGGCATTCCGCACGAGCTGATGCTCGAGAAGCTGGTGTTCACCGGTGCCAAGATCGGTGACCACATGCAGATCGGCATGAAGCCCAGCGACGCCAAGACTTGGTTCGGCGCTGCGCCACCCGACCTGACCCTGGTGGCTCGGGTGCGCGGTACCGACTGGCTGTACACCTATCTGCGCAGCTTCTACGAGGACCCGTCGCGGCCTTACGGGGTGAACAACAAGGTGTTCCCGAACGTCGGCATGCCGAACGTGTTGGTTGGCCTGCAGGGTAACCAGGTGATCGGCTGCAAGCAGGTGCAGACCGTGACCGATGGCAAGAAGCAATTCGACCCGTTGACCGGCAGCCCGATAACCCATGAAGCCTGTGACCAGCTGACCATTACGCCGAAATCCGGTACCCTGACCACTGAGCAGTTCGACGAGAAGGTCAAGAACCTGGTGACCTTCCTGGCCTATTCGGCCAACCCGGTCAAACTGGAAAGCCAGCGCATCGGTACCTACGTGTTGCTGTACCTGGCTTTCTTCTTCGTATTCGCCTACTTGCTCAAGCGTGAATACTGGAAGGACGTGCACTGATCACGCAGTAGTTTCTGGTTGTTGAACGCGCCCGTGGCGCCCTGGCAATACTGCCAGGGTGCCCCGGGCGCGTTTTCATTTACAGTGTCACAAGCATCCCGTGCGAGGAGCCGCTACATGGGCGCAACCAACAGGTTAGCCTGCTATTCCGATCCCGCTGATCACTATTCTCATCGGGTTCGCCTGGTGCTGGCCGAGAAGGGTGTGAGCGTGCAGGTCATCGATGTCGACCCAGCTCGCCTGCCGCCCAAGCTGGTCGAGGTCAACCCTTACGGCAGCGTGCCGACTTTGGTCGACCGAGACCTGGCGTTGTATGAGTCGACCGTGGTGATGGAATACCTCGAAGAGCGTTACCCGCACCCGCCGCTGATGCCGGTCTACCCGGTTGCGCGCGGCAACAGCCGTTTGCTGATTCACCGCATCCAGCGCGACTGGTGTGCCCTGGCCGATACCGTCCTCGACCCGCGCAGCAAAGAGGCTGTCCGAGCCGATGCGCGTAAGGCCTTGCGTGAAAGCCTGACCGGGGTCTCGCCGTTGTTCAGCGAGTTCGCCTGCTTCATGAGTGATGAGCAAAGCCTGGTCGATTGCTGTCTATTGCCCATACTCTGGCGTCTGCCGGTGTTGGGTATCGAGTTGCCGCGGCAAGCCAAGCCGCTGCTTGATTACATGGAGCGCCAGTTCGCCCGCGAGTCTTTCCAGGCGAGCCTGTCCTCCGTAGAACGTGAAATGCGCAAGCTTTAAGGAGCCGTTGATGAACTCCAGTCGCCCCTATCTGGTTCGAGCACTGTACGAGTGGATCGTCGACAACGATTGCACGCCCCATATGCTGGTCAATGCCGAATTCCCGAAAGTTCAGGTGCCGGATGGTTTCGCCAGTGATGGCCAGATCGTCTTGAATATCTCGCCAAGTGCCGTGCGCAGCCTGAACATGGACAACGAAGCGGTCAGTTTCGATGGCCGCTTCGGTGGCGTGCCTCATTCGTTGTACGTGCCGGTTGGCGCCATCCTGGGCATTTATGCTCGCGAAAATGGCCAGGGTATGGTCTTCGAGCTGGAGTCCCCGTTGATGGATGGCGACGACCTTGAAGACGATGATGTACAGCCGGATGACGATGGCCCGCCAGAGGGCGGTGGCCAGCCGCCGCGTCCGACTGGTCGGCCAAGCCTGAAAGTGGTCAAGTAACAAAAAAGGCGATCCAACCGGATCGCCTTTTTCTTTACCGCCAATCTGGGTTACAGGTCGCTGATGGTGCGTACCTGGTCCTTGTTGATGCGGGTGCGCTTGCCGTCGAGCTGTTGGAACTCGTAGAAGCCGGCGTCGCGGTCGAACTTTGGTGCATCGACAGCCTGAATTTCACGGCCATCGTTGAGGGTGATCAGGCTTGGGGTGGAGCAGCCGGCCAGGGTGGCGAAGGTGCCGATCAGCAGGGCGGGCAGCAGAAGCTTTTTCATGCGGTGTTTCCTGGGTTTCTTGAGGGTGTTGTCTGCGCCGGCCTCTTCGCGGCTAAAGCCGCTCCTACAGGGTGTAGCGTACCCCTGTAGGAGCGGCTTTAGCCGCGAAGAGGCCGGAGAGTCAGTCGATGTACTCGAACAGCTTGACGATCTTTTGCACGCCCGACACGCCTTGCACCACGGCAGTGGCCGAGTTGGCCTCTTGCTGGGTGACCAGGCCAAGCAGGTAGACGATGCCGTTTTCGGTGATCACCTTGATGCGCGAGCTTGGCACCGCATTGTCGGTCAGCATCTGGGTCTTGATCTTGGTGGTCAGCCAGGCGTCGTTGTTGCGCGCCAGGATGGAGGAGGGCTGCATCACCTGCAGCTCGTTGTGCACTTTCTTGACCCGTTGTACCTGGCTGGCGGTTTGCTCGGCCAGGCTCTTGAGGTCGGCGCGTGGGGTCTGGCCGGCCAGCAGGACAATGCCGTTGTAGCTGCTGACAACGATGTGCGAGCCCTTGTCCAGGTCTGGGTTGGCCTTGGAGATGTTCACGGCGGCCTTGGTCTCGATCAGCGAGTCGTCGATCTTGCTGCCAATGGTGCGCGTACCGCGATCGTCCTCGATCGGCGAATTGCGGGTAGAGGTGAGTACCGAGCTGCAACCGGTGACGCTCAGGCACAGGGTCAGGGCCATCAGGCCGAGGCGCATAGGGGTCATTCTTCACTCCCGAACAGTTGGCTGTCGATCAGATCGCACAGGCAGTGGATCGCCAGCAGGTGGACTTCCTGGATGCGCGCGGTAACCGTCGAAGGAACGCGGATTTCCACGTCCTCGGGCAGCAGCAGCGAAGCCATGCCGCCGCCGTCGCGACCAGTCAATGCTACGACAATCATTTCGCGGTCATGTGCGGCCTGGATCGCTTGAATGACGTTGGCCGAGTTGCCGCTGGTGGAGATCGCCAGCAGAACGTCGCCGGGCTGGCCCAGGGCGCGGATCTGCTTGGAAAAGACTTCGTTGTAGCTGTAGTCGTTGGCGATAGAGGTCAGGGTCGAGCTGTCGGTGGTCAGCGCGATGGCCGGCAGGCTCGGGCGCTCGCGCTCGAAGCGGTTGAGCAGCTCTGAAGAAAAGTGCTGGGCATCGCCGGCCGAGCCGCCGTTGCCACAGGCGAGCATCTTGCCCTCGTTGAGCAGCGCATTGACCATGACCAGGCTAGCCTGCTCGATGTGCGGTGCCAGGATGTCCATTGCCTGTTGCTTGGTATCGATGCTGGCCTGAAACAGCCGGCGAATTCGGGATTGCATGTCCATCTGGTGACCTTAAGTGGGGCGGTGGCCTTTGCTACGCGCAACAACGACCAGCCCGCGAAACATAGAGCAAAAAAAACGAAGTGGGTTCAGCATTCGAAGGCGTTTTTCAGCCATTGAAGCGGTCTGCCTGCATGGTGGCTGCCCTGCAGGGCGACTACGTCGAAGCGGCAGGGGTGGTTGCCCCAGTGGGGCTCCTTCTGCAGGAACAGGCTGGCGGCAAGCACCAGCCGTTTCTGCTTGCGCCCATCGATACTGTCGAGGGCGCCTCCGAAGCCCGCGTGCAACCGGTAGCGGACTTCGACGAATACTACTGTATCGGCGTCGAGCATGACCAGATCAAGCTCACCGCCTTTGCATCGCCAGTTGCGTGCCAGCAGTTGCAGGCCTTGCCCCTGAAGGTACTCAAGGGCTTGGGTCTCTGCTGCTTGCCCGGCACGGGTAGGCGATGCTGCAGGCATCAGCGCGGGGTGTCAGGCAGGCGCTTGACCTGGCCGCCGGCAAACTCGGCCCATGGCAGCTGGCGCTCGACGCGTTGGTTGGCGTTGATGCTCAGGCTGCCCGAAAGGCCCAGGACGCGGTTGTCCGGCAGTGCTTTCAGCTGGCCCAGGCGTGGCGCCAGGCTGTAGGCATCGACGCCCATGGCATACAGACGGCCCAGGCTGCCAGCGGCCTGTGGCCACTGCTGTACGACCTGTTGGCGCAGGCTGTTGCTGGTGTCGAGCAGCCACGGCGTTTCGCAGAAGCGGATGCCGTTCATGTCGTTGTACTGGTTGACGTCACCGCTGGCGCTGTACAGGTTCGAGGTGGCGTAGACCGGTACGTCACCGGCGTACTGGAAGTTCAGGGTCGGCTTGATCTGCTGGGCCTGCTGTGGGGTCGAGGCGAGGAAAATGAAGTCGATGTCCTGGCGGCGCGACGGTTGTGCGGCAATGCTGCCGCCTACCGTGCTTTGCAGGCTCTTGGCGCGGCCTTCGCTCTGGCGCAGTTGGAACAGGTCGGCAATCTGCTGGGCCAGGGCGACCGGCTGGGCGATGCGCTCGGCGGCGAGCAGGGTGCCACCATTGCCTTCCCAGTCCTGACGGAAGGCGGCCAGTACGCGGTCGCCCCATTCACCGCTCGGCACCAGGGCCACGGCGCGGACCATGCCATCGGCGCGGGCGCGGCGGGCTACTTCGCGGGCTTCGTCTTCGGCAGCCAAGCCGAACTGGAACAGTTGCGGCGGGGCTTTCTGGCCGGCGTCGGCGTAGTTCAGGGCCAGGGTAGTGATCGGCAATTGCGGTTTGGCGGCCAGTTGCTTCACCAGCGGCTTTTCCAGCGGGCCGATGACCAGTTGCACGCCGGCGGCCTGGGCCTGGCGATAGAAGTCATCGAGCGAGCCGATGCGCGAGCTGTCGAACACCTGCACGGCAGGTGCCGGTTGGCCGGCTTGCTGGGCCTGGAAGTGAGCGGCCATGAAGCCGTCACGCAGGGCGCGGGCAACACCGGCCAGCGGGCCCTCCTGAGGCAGCAGCAGGGCGACCTTGGTCAGCGGTTGGCTGGCCAGTTCCTTGAGCTTGGTCAGCGCCAGCGGCAGTTGCTGGGCGGCAGGGTGGTCCGGGTGTTGTTTGACCCAGGTCTCGATGGCCGCTTGTTGCTGTTCCAGGGTGCCTGCACTTTTCACGGCGAAGGCCAGGCTGGTCCAGCCGGCCAGGGTCTGATCGTTGGCTGGCTGTTGCAGTTGCTCTGCCGGCAGTGAGGCAACCAGGGCCCAGATGGCGTCATTGTTGGCGCTGGCGGCCTGGCCGCTGAGCAGCGGGGCCAGCAGCACGCGCTGTTGTGCGGCAGCCAAGGCCTGGCCGTCGGCTTCGAGGGCGGCGGCATGCACGTTGTAGGTGCGCGCTTGCTGTTCCTTTGGCAGCTCAGCTACGCGCTGCAGGCTGGGGTGGGCCAGGGCAGCCAGGGCCGCTTTGGGCTGGTTGCGGCTCATGGCCAGCTCGGCGGCGAGGGTGCTGGCGAACACTTGCTGGGCCGGCTTGAGCGTGTCCAGCGGAACCTGCTCGAGAATGCGTGCGGCGCGTGGGAAATCCTTCTGCTTGTAGGCCAGGTCGGCCGCGCTCAGGCGCAGCAGGGCCGCGTCTTCAGCAGACTTGCTGGAAGCGGCTTTTTCGAGCAGTTGCTCGATGCTGGCGTCCGGGGTGCGTGGCAGTTCGCCCAGGCTGGATGAGGGCGAGCTGGCGCAGGCTGCCAGCAGGGCGGCGAGGCAGAGGGCTGTGAGCAGCCGCAGGCAAGCGATCATGTAAAGGTCCTGTTACTCGATCAAGTTGGCCGGCAATTGTACCCAAGCACTGGCCGGGGCGCGATGTTGCTGTGTCGATCCTTCACTATAGGCGGCTTGTTGCTGATCGCCGGCGAAGATCTTTGCGCCCTGTTGCAGGTGCTCGGGCTACAATGGCGCCTTTGATCCAAATGACAGGTGTACGCAGTGACTGATGTGGCAGGGGCTTCGAAATCCACGGTGGGGACGCTGTATGTGGTGGCAACCCCCATCGGCAATCTCGACGACATGAGCGCCCGGGCGCTGAAGGTGCTGGCGGATGTGGCCCTGATCGCCGCCGAAGACACCCGTCATTCGATCCGCCTGCTGCAACACTTTGGCATCGATACGCCGTTGGCGGCCTGCCATGAGCACAACGAGCGCGACGAGGGCGGGCGCTTTCTCACCAAGCTGCTCGCGGGTGAGCATGTGGCGCTGGTTTCCGATGCCGGCACGCCGCTGATTTCCGATCCGGGTTACTACCTGGTGCGCCAGGCGCGGGCCGCGGGCGTGAACGTGGTGCCGGTGCCGGGCGCCTGTGCTTTGATCGCCGCGCTGTCGGCAGCCGGCTTGCCGTCGGACCGCTTCATCTTCGAAGGCTTCCTGCCGGCCAAGCAGGCCGGGCGTCGGGCACGCCTGGAGCAAGTAAAGGAAGAGCCGCGTACGCTGATTTTCTATGAGGCCCCGCACCGGATCCTGGAGTGCCTTGAGGACATGGAAGCGGTATTTGGTGGCGACCGCCCGGCGTTGCTGGCGCGCGAATTGACTAAAACCTTCGAGACCCTGAAGGGTTTGCCGCTGGCGGAGCTACGTGCATTCGTTGCTGGTGATAGCAACCAGCAGCGCGGTGAATGCGTGGTGCTGGTCGGCGGCTGGAGTGCGCCGGAGGGCGAGCAGGCCATCAGCGCCGAGGCGCAGCGTGTGCTCGACCTGCTGTTGGCCGAGTTGCCGCTGAAGCGGGCGGCGGCACTTGCCGCGGAAATTACCGGTGTGCGCAAGAACCTGTTGTATCAACTTGCCCTTGAAAAGCAGAAAGCCGAATAGTGGCACTTTGATATAAATACCGGTATTGCTTGTTCTTGCGCGCGCGTGCCGGTAACCTTGGCGGCGGAGAGTCGATCGGACAGTCGCTGCCTGTTTTTGTTCCGCAACTTTGTTGTGTGGACAGCAGGGGGAGGAAAGTCCGGGCTCCATAGGGCAGAGTGCCAGGTAACGCCTGGGAGGCGCGAGCCTACGGAAAGTGCCACAGAAAATAACCGCCTAAGCACTTCGGTGCCGGTAAGGGTGAAAAGGTGCGGTAAGAGCGCACCGCACGTCTGGCAACAGTGCGTGGCTAGGTAAACCCCACTCGGAGCAAGACCAAATAGGGTTCCATCAGGCGTGGCCCGCGTCGGAACCGGGTAGGTTGCTAGAGGCGTCCAGTGATGGCCGTCGTAGAGGAATGACTGTCCTCGACAAAACCCGGCTTACAGATCGACTCTCCACCTTTCCTTCCCTGCGTGATTCGGTAGCAGATCCTCTCTGGTAATACCGAAAAAATCTTACTCTTGATAAATCACTTTAACTTTGAACTCCATTCGCTTGAGTGGGTTTGATTTTTCACGTGTTTTTTTCTCTTCGGCAGTCCTTCCACATTCCCTTATCGCGCTAAATCTCGGTCCTGTAAGGCTTTTCCTTATGAACGCGCCTTGACGGTGCTGCGGACGGATTCCTATAGTGTGCGCAAGTGGCAGAAAGTGGGATGAAGTGGGTTTTCTGGCACAAAAAAGCTAACATTGTGGGGAATCGCAGCCGTGTTCCGCGGAGCCAACGCCGTCAGCCTCGATGCCAAGGGCCGTCTCGCCATGCCGAGCCGGTACCGTGACGAGCTCGATTCGCGTTGCAATGGTCAGCTGATCGTGACCATCGACGCCGTAGACCCCTGCTTGTGTGTTTATCCCCTCGATGAGTGGGAACAGATAGAAGCCAAGTTGCGTGCCTTGCCATCGTTGCGTGAGGAAAACCGCCGCCTGCAGCGCTTGCTGATTGGTAATGCGGTTGACCTGGAGCTCGATGGCAGTGGTCGTTTCCTGGTGCCGCCCCGCCTGCGTGAGTACGCCAAGCTCGACAAGAAGGCGATGCTGGTGGGGCAACTGAACAAATTCCAGCTGTGGGATGAAGATGCCTGGAACGCGGTTTCGGCAGCCGACCTTGCAGCTATTCAACAACCGGGCGCCATGCCCGACGAATTGCGTGACCTGATCCTGTGACCATAGATAGCGGCTTCAACCACATTACCGTCCTGCTCGACGAAGCTGTCGAGGCATTGGCCTTGCGCGCCGACGGTTGCTATCTGGACGGCACCTTTGGCCGTGGCGGACACAGCCGGCTGATACTCAGCAAGCTCGGGCCGCAAGGGCGGCTGCTGGGCTTCGACAAAGATCCACAGGCGATTGCCACGGGGCAAGCGCTGGCGGCCGAAGACGGCCGCTTTGTCATTGTGCAGCGCAGCTTTGCCGAGCTGGGCGCTGAGGTGGCCGAGCGCGGCCTGCACGGGAAGGTCAGTGGTGTGCTGCTGGACCTGGGCGTGTCTTCGCCGCAGTTGGATGACCCCGAGCGTGGCTTCAGCTTCCTCAATGATGGCCCGCTGGACATGCGTATGAACCCGGGCCAGGGCATCAGTGCCGCGGAATTCATCGCCACTGCGCCAGTAGAAGAAATCGCCCGCGTCTTCAAGGAGTACGGCGAGGAGCGTTTCGCTGGGCGTATGGCGCGGGCCGTGGTCGAACGCCGCGAAAAGCAGCCGTTCACCCGTACCGCCGACCTGGCAGAAGTGCTCAAGGTGGCCAACCCGGCTTGGGAAAAAGGTAAAAACCCGGCTACCCGTGCCTTCCAGGGGCTTCGCATTCACGTCAACAACGAGCTGGGCGACCTTGAGGCTGGCCTTGAAGCCGCACTCGATGCGCTCGAAGTCGGGGGCCGTCTGGCGGTCATCAGTTTCCACTCGTTGGAAGACCGTATCGTCAAGCTGTTCATGCGCAAGCTGGTGAAAGGCGAGGCCGACAACCTGCCGCGCAACCTGCCGGTGCAGCACAAGGTCTTTGAGCCAAAAATCAAACTTATCGGCAAGGCCCAGTTCGCCTCCGAAGCCGAGCTCAATGCCAACCCGCGGTCGCGTAGCGCCGTGATGCGTGTGGCGGAGAAACTGCGGTGAGCAGGCTGTTCGCCAAGCCTTTGCCAGGCGGAAGCTTCCTGATGCTTCTGCTGTTCGTTGGCGTGCTGGTTTCGGCCATTGCCGTGTCCTACAGCGCGCACTGGAACCGCCAACTGCTCAATACCCTGTACGGTGAATTGAGCGAGCGCGACAAGGCTCAGGCCGAATGGGGTCGGCTGATTCTGGAGCAGAGCACCTGGACCGCCGCCAGCCGTATCGAGAACCTGGCTTCCGAACAGCTGAAAATGCGCGTGCCGTCGGCTGACGAAGTACGGATGGTGGCGCCATGATGAAGCTCGAAGGCGCACTCTACCCGTGGCGCTTCCGCGTGGTGATCGGCTTGCTGGCAATCATGGTCGGTGCGATCTGCTGGCGCATCATCGACCTGCAGGTAGTTGACCGTGACTTCCTCAAGGGCCAGGGCGATGCGCGCAGCCTGCGTCACATTCCCATCCCGGCGCACCGTGGGTTGATTACCGACCGCAACGGTGAGCCATTGGCCGTGAGTACCCCGGTTACCACCCTGTGGGCCAACCCCAAGGAAATGCAGGCCTCCAAGGAGCGCTGGCCGCAACTGGCTGCCGCGCTGGGGCAAAACCCGCAACAGCTGATCGAACGCCTGACTCAGCAGGCCAACAAAGAGTTCATCTACCTGGTGCGTGGCCTGACCCCGGAGCAGGGCCAGCACGTGCTCGACTTGAAAGTGCCCGGTGTGTACGGCCTGGAAGAATTCCGCCGCTTCTACCCGGCCGGTGATGTCACCGCGCACATGGTCGGCTTTACCGACCTCGACGACCACGGTCGTGAAGGGGTGGAGCTGGCCTATGACGAGTGGCTGGCCGGTGTCCCAGGCAAGCGCCAGGTGATCAAGGACCGGCGCGGCAGGCTGATCAAGGACATCCAGGTAACCAAGAACGCCAAGGCCGGGAAGACCTTGGCGTTGTCGATAGACCTGCGCCTGCAGTACCTGGCTACCCGCGAGCTGCGCAATGCCATTGCCGAGCAGGACGCCAAGGCCGGCAGCCTGGTGATCATGGACGTGAAGACCGGTGAGGTCCTGGCCATGGTCAACCAGCCGACCTACAACCCCAACAACCGCCGCAGCATGTTCCCGGCGGCCATGCGTAACCGGGCGATCATCGATGTGTTCGAGCCGGGTTCCACGGTCAAGCCGATTTCCATGAGCGCGGCGCTGCAGAGCGGCCGCTGGAAGCCGACCGACAAGGTCGAGGTGTACCCGGGTAGCCTGCAGATCGGCCGCTACACCATCAAGGACGTGTCGCGCAGCGAGGGCCCGATCCTCGACCTGACCGGCATCCTGATCAACTCCAGTAACGTCGGCATGAGCAAGATCGCCTTCGACATCGGGGGCGAGGCCATCTACCGGGTCATGTCCCAGGTCGGTCTGGGTCAGTACACCGGCCTTGGCTTCCCGGGCGAGCGTGTCGGTAACCTGCCCAACCACCGCGAGTGGCGCAAGGCCGAGACCGCGACGCTGTCCTATGGCTATGGCTTGTCGGTGACTGCCTTGCAACTGGTGCATGCCTACGCAGCGCTGGCAAACGACGGCAAGATGGTGCCGCTGTCGATCATCAAGGTCGACAAGGCCCCGGAAGCGGTGCAGGCCATTCCGAAGGAAACCGCCGAAACCGTTCAAGGCATGCTGCAGCAGGTGATTGAAGCGCCGCGTGGTGTGTTCCGTGCCCAGGTGCCGTTCTATCACGTGGCCGGCAAGTCCGGCACCGCGCGTAAAGCCACCGTGGGCTCCAAGGGTTACACCGAAAACGCCTACCGCTCGCTGTTCGCCGGCTTCGGACCGATGAGCGACCCGCGCTACGCCATCGTCGTGGTCATCGACGAGCCGGGCAAGGGTGGTTACTTCGGTGGTCTGGTCTCGGCGCCGGTGTTCAGCAAGGTCATGTCCGGCACCCTGCGCCTGATGAACGTGCCGCCAGACAACCTGCCGCCACCAGCACCCGCGGCACCTGCCGTGCAATCGCAAGTCAATGCAACAGCCGCCAAGGGAGGGCGTGGATGATGACAATGCCATTAAGCAAACTTTTCGCCCACGCCAGCCGTGACCCGCTGATTCGTGAACTGACCCTGGACAGCCGCAACGTGCGCCCGGGTGACCTGTTCCTGGCCGTGCCGGGTGCCAAGGTCGATGGCCGCGAGCATATCGCCGATGCCTTGACCCGTGGTGCCGCCGCCGTGGCCTATGAAGAGCAGGGCGCCACCGTGCTGCCGCTGACCGAAGTGCCATTGATTCCAGTCAAGGGCCTGATCGCACAGTTGTCGGATGTCGCCGGGCGTTTTTATGGCGAACCCAGCCGCCAGCTGAACCTGGTCGGTGTGACCGGGACCAACGGCAAGACCAGCGTTACCCAATTGGTGGCCCAGGCGCTCGACCTGCTCGGCCAGCGCTGCGGCCTGATCGGCACCCTGGGTACCGGCTTCTACGGCGAGCTGCAGAGCGGCCGTCTGACCACGCCCGACCCGATTGCCGTGCAGTCGACCCTTTACGATTTGAAAAAGCAGGGCGCCAAGGCTGTGGCCATGGAGGTTTCCTCTCATGCCCTGGAGCAAGGCCGAGTCGCCGCATTGGAGTTCGACATCGCGGTGATGACCAACCTGTCCCGCGACCACCTCGACTACCACGGCAGCATGGAGGCCTATGAGGCCGCCAAGGCCAAGCTGTTCGCCTGGCCCAGCCTGCGTTGCCAGGTGGTCAACCTGGATGACGCCTTTGGCCGTCGCCTGGCCGCTGACTTTGCCCGCCGTCCGAGCGTCGACCATATCGACACCCGGCTGCTGAGCTACAGCCTGGAAAACCCAGATGCCTCGCTGTTCTGTCGCGAGGCCGCGTTCAGTGACGATGGCGTGCGCGCGACGATCGTTACCGCACAAGGTGAGCGTATCCTGCGCAGTCAGCTGCTGGGGCGCTTCAACCTGAGCAACATGCTCGCCGCTGTCGCGACACTGCTGGCACTGGATTATGCACTGGACGAAATCCTCAAGGTCACCCCGCAACTGCACGGTCCGGTAGGCCGTATGCAGCGCCTGGGTGGCGGCGACAAACCGCTGGTGGTGGTCGATTACGCCCACACCCCGGACGCCCTTGAAAAAGTGCTCGAAGCCCTGCGTCCACACGCCCACGGTAAGCTGCTGTGCCTGTTCGGCTGCGGCGGCGACCGTGATCGCGGCAAGCGCCCGCTGATGGCCGAAGTGGCCGAGCGCCTGGCCGATCGCGTACTGGTCACCGATGACAACCCACGTACCGAAGACCCACAGCGCATCTTCGACGACATCCGTCCCGGTTTCGCCCGGTCTGTCTCGGTCGAGTTCGTTGCCGGTCGTGGCGAGGCCATCGCGCAGTTGATTGCCTCCGCTGCTGCCAACGACGTGATCGTGCTGGCTGGCAAGGGGCACGAGGATTACCAGGAGATCAATGGCGAGCGCCATGACTTCTCCGATTTGACCGAAGCCGAAAAGGCACTTGCAGCCTGGGAGGCGCCACATGCTTAAGCCACTATCACTCAGCCAGCTGACCACAGCACTGAGTGGTCGACAAATCGGTGCCGATGCCACGTTTACCGGTGTCAGCATCGACAGCCGCAGTGTCGGCGCCGGGCAACTGTTCGTCGCCCTGGCCGGTCCGCGTTTCGATGGTCACGACTACCTGGCCGATGTAAAAGCCAAAGGCGCGGTCGCAGCCTTGGTAGAGCGTGAAGTCGCCGATGTAGACCTGCCACAGCTGTTGGTGGCCGATTGCCGCCTGGCCCTTGGCCAACTCGGTGCATTGAACCGCGCCGCATTCGACAAGCCGGTGGTGGCCATTACCGGCTCCAGCGGCAAGACCACGGTCAAGGAAATGCTCGCCAGCATCCTGCGTACCCGTGGCCTGGTGCACGCTACCCGTGGCAACTTGAACAACGACCTCGGTGCGCCGCTGACACTGCTGGAGATCGCCCCGGAGCACAGCGCCGCAGTGATCGAGCTGGGCGCCTCGCGCATTGGTGAGATCCGCTACACCGTGGGCCTGACCCAGCCGCAGGTGGTCATCATCAACAACGCCGGTACCGCCCACGTTGGCGAGTTCGGCGGCCCGGAGAAGATTGTCGAAGCCAAGGGCGAGATTCTCGAAGGCCTGGGCGAGGGCGGCATTGCCATCCTCAACCTGGACGACAAGGCCTTCGCCATCTGGAGTGCGCGTGCCGGCTCGCACAAAGTCGTCAGTTTCGCGCGCAGCAACCCGAAAGCCGATTTCCACGCCACGGACATCGGTCGCGATGCACGTGGCTGCCCGTCGTTCAAGCTGCATGGCGCGGGTGAAACGGTAGACGTGCAACTCAATGTGCTGGGCGAGCACAACGTCAGCAATGCCTTGGCCGCTGCCGCCGCTGCGCATGCCGTTGGTCTGAGCCTGAACGGTATTGCTGCCGGCCTGGCTGCAGTGCAGCCGGTCAAGGGCCGTACCGTGGCACAGATCGCGCCGAACGGGGTACGGGTGATCGACGACAGTTACAACGCAAATCCCTCCTCCATGTGCGCGGCCATTGATATACTCGCCGGCTTTTCCGGACGCACCGTCCTGGTGCTTGGGGATATCGGCGAATTGGGGCAATGGGCGGAAGAAGGCCATCGTCAGGTGGGTGACTACGCGCGTGGCAAGGTCGATGCCCTGTACGCAGTGGGTTCCAACATGACACACGCGGTCAAGGCGTTCGGCGCCAATGGCCGCCATTTCGCTACTCAAGCTGAGCTGATCGACGCAGTTAGCGCCGAACACGCCAGCGACACCACTATTTTGATCAAGGGCTCGCGCAGCGCTGCGATGGAAAACGTCGTGGCGGCATTGTGCGGTGCCAGCGGGGAGAAACATTAATGCTGCTGCTGTTGGCCGAGTATCTGCAACAGTTCCACAAAGGCTTCGCGGTCTTCCAGTACCTGTCCCTGCGCGGGATTCTTGGTGTACTGACCGCGTTGTCCCTGGCGCTGTGGCTGGGGCCGTGGATGATCCGTACCCTGCAAATTCGCCAGATCGGCCAGGCCGTGCGTAACGACGGCCCGCAATCGCACCTGTCCAAGTCCGGCACCCCGACCATGGGTGGCGCGCTGATCCTGTCGGCCATCGCCGTCAGCACCCTGCTGTGGGCGGATCTGAGCAACCGTTATGTCTGGGTTGTGCTGATCGTCACCCTGGCGTTCGGTGCCATCGGCTGGGTCGATGACTACCGCAAGGTGATCGAAAAGAACTCGCGTGGCCTGCCGAGCCGCTGGAAGTATTTCTGGCAGTCGGTGTTCGGCCTGGCGGCGGCAGTGTTCCTGTACAAGACCGCGCCAACCAGCGTGGAGACCACCCTGATCCTGCCGTTCATCAAGGATGTCACCATTCCGCTGGGCGTCGGCTTCGTGGTGCTGACTTACTTCGTCATCGTCGGCTCGAGCAACGCGGTCAACCTCACCGATGGCCTTGACGGCCTGGCAATCATGCCGACAGTGATGGTCGGCGGTGCGCTGGGCATCTTCTGCTACCTGTCAGGTAACGTGAAGTTCGCCGAATACCTGCTGATCCCCTATGTGCCGGGCTCGGGCGAGCTGATTGTGTTTTGCGGCGCGCTGATCGGTGCCGGCCTGGGCTTCCTGTGGTTCAACACCTACCCGGCACAAGTGTTCATGGGCGACGTCGGCGCGCTTGCGCTGGGCGCTGCGCTGGGCACCATCGCCGTGATCGTGCGCCAGGAAATCGTGCTGTTCATCATGGGGGGCATCTTCGTTGTCGAAACCCTGTCGGTGGTGATCCAGGTCGCCTCCTTCAAGCTGACCGGCAAGCGCGTGTTCCGCATGGCGCCGATCCACCACCACTTTGAACTCAAGGGCTGGCCAGAGCCACGGGTGATCGTCCGCTTCTGGATCATCACCGTGATCCTGGTGCTGATCGGCCTTGCAACCCTGAAACTGAGGTAGATGAGCGTGTCTTTGATCGCTTCCGACCAATTCCGCATCGTTGTCGGCCTCGGCAAGAGCGGCATGTCCCTGGTTCGCTTCCTGGCGAACCGGGGCATTGCCTTTGCGGTCGCCGACACCCGCGAGCAACCGCCGGAACTGGACACCCTGCGCCGTGATTACCCGCAGGTGGAAGTGCGCTGTGGTGAGCTGGACGTGGACTTCCTGTGCCGCGCCAACGAGCTGTACGTGAGCCCTGGCCTGGCCTTGGACACGCCGGCCCTGCAGCAGGCGGCCGCGCGCGGCGTGAAGCTGTCCGGCGATATCGAGTTGTTCGCCCGCCATGCCACCGCGCCGATCATTGCCATCAGCGGTTCCAACGCCAAGAGCACCGTCACTACCCTGGTCGGCGAAATGGCCGCCAAGGCCGGCAAGCGCGTGGCCGTGGGCGGCAACCTCGGTACCCCGGCGCTGGACCTGCTGGCCGATGATGTCGAGCTGTACGTGCTGGAGCTGTCCAGCTTCCAGCTGGAAACCACTGACCAGCTCAACGCTGAAGTGGCTACGGTGCTGAACATCAGCGAAGACCACATGGATCGTTACAGCGGCCTGCCTGCCTACCACTTGGCCAAGCACCGGATCTTCCGGGGCGCCAAGCAGGTGGTGGTCAACCGTCAGGACGCCCTGAGCCGGCCGCTGCCGGTGGAAGGCCGCCCATGCTGGACCTTCGGCCTCAACCAGCCGGACTTCAAGGCCTTTGGCCTGCGTGAAGTGGATGGCGAAAAATACCTGGCGTTCGAGTTCCAGGCGCTGATGCCGGCGCGCGAGCTGAAGGTTCGCGGCGCTCACAACCAGAGCAACGCCCTGGCGGCCCTGGCCTTGGGGCATGCCGCCGGCCTGCCGTTCGAGCCCATGCTCGAAGCCCTGCGTGAGTTCGGTGGCCTGGCCCACCGTTGCCAGTGGGTACGCGAGCGTAACGGGGTGAACTGGTACGACGATTCCAAGGCCACCAACGTGGGTGCTGCCCTGGCCGCCATCGAAGGCCTGGGGGCCGATATCGAAGGCAAGCTGGTGCTGATTGCCGGTGGCGATGGCAAGGGCGCTGAATTCACCGCACTGCGCGAGCCGGTCAAGCGTTTCTGCCGCGCCGTGGTGTTGCTGGGGCGTGATGCCGAGCGTCTGGCCGACGCCTTGGGCGATGACGTGCCGCTGGTACGGGTCAAGAGCCTCGACGACGCCGTGCAGCAGTGTGCCCAGCTGGCCCAGGCCGGTGATGCCGTGCTGCTGTCGCCGGCGTGCGCCAGCCTCGACATGTTCAAGAACTTCGAAGAACGCGGGCGCCTGTTCGCCCAGGCAGCGGGAGGCCTTGCATGATCTTCGGCATCCTCAAGCCTTACCCGTCGCCGCTGATCAGCGGCCGTGGCATCGACCTGGACTTCCCGATGCTTGCCGGTTGCCTGGCCTTGCTGGGCCTTGGCCTGGTGATGATCACCTCGGCGTCCTCGGAAGTGGCTGCGGTGCAGTCGGGCAACCCGCTTTACCACATGTTCCGCCACCTGGTTTACGTATCCCTTGGCCTGGTTGCCTGTGGTGCGACCATGCTGGTGCCGATCGCCACCTGGCAGCGCATGGGCTTCATGATGCTGCTGGGCGCCTTCGGCCTGCTGGTGCTGGTGCTGGTGCCAGGCATCGGTCGTGAAGTGAACGGCTCCATGCGCTGGATCGGTTTCAGCTTCTTCAACGTGCAGCCTTCGGAAATTGCCAAGGTGTTCGTGGTCATCTACCTGGCCGGCTACCTGGTGCGCCGTCAGACCGAGGTGCGCGAAACCTGGATGGGCTTCTTCAAACCGTTCATCGTGCTGCTGCCCATGGCTGCACTGCTGCTGATGGAGCCGGACTTCGGTGCCACCGTGGTGATGATGGGCGCGGCGGCGGCGATGCTGTTCCTTGGCGGGGTGGGGCTGTTCCGCTTCAGCCTGATGGTGGTGCTGGCGGTGCTGGCGGTGTTCGTGCTGGTACAGGCGCAGCCGTACCGGATGGCGCGCCTTATCACGTTCACCGACCCGTGGTCCGACCAGTTCGGCTCGGGTTACCAGCTGACCCAGGCGCTGATTGCCTTCGGCCGTGGCGAGTGGCTGGGTGTTGGCCTGGGCAACAGTGTGCAGAAGCAGTTCTACCTGCCTGAAGCGCACACCGACTTCGTGTTCTCGGTATTGGCCGAAGAGTTGGGCGTGGTCGGCTCGCTGGTGACCATCGCCTTGTTCGTGTTCGTCACCGTGCGTGCCCTGTACATCGGCCTGTGGGCCGAGAAGGCTAAGCAGTTCTTTGCCGCCTATATGGCGTTCGGCCTGGCCTTCCTGTGGATCGGCCAGTTCCTGATCAACATTGGCGTGAACGTCGGCCTGCTGCCGACCAAGGGCCTGACCTTGCCATTCCTCAGTTACGGGGGCAGCTCGCTGGTGATCTGCTGTGCCTGCGTGGGCCTGTTGCTGCGCATCGAGTGGGAAAGCCGCACGCACCTGGGCAGCGAGGAACACGAATTCAGTGAAAGCGATTTTGCCGAGGAGACCAGTCATGGCCGCTGACGGCAAGAATGTATTGATCATGGCAGGCGGCACCGGGGGCCATGTGTTCCCGGCCCTGGCCTGCGCCCGAGAGTTCCAGGCACGCGGTTACAGCGTGCACTGGCTGGGCACCCCGCGCGGCATCGAGAACGAGCTGGTGCCGCAGGCAGGCTTGCCATTGCACCTGATCCAGGTCAGCGGCTTGCGCGGCAAGGGCAAGCTGTCGTTGCTCAAGGCGCCGTTCACCCTGATCAAGGCCGTGCTGCAGGCGCGGCGGATCATTCGTCAGCTCAAGCCGGTATGCGTACTGGGCTTTGGCGGTTACGTGACCGGCCCTGGTGGCGTTGCTGCGCGGCTGTGCGGCGTGCCGCTGGTGATTCACGAGCAGAATGCCCGGGCCGGTACCGCCAATCGCCTGCTGGTGCCACTTTCGGCGCGGGTCTGCGAAGCTTTCCCGAACACCTTCGAGGCTAGCGACAAACGTCGCACCACCGGCAACCCGGTGCGCCCGGAGCTGTTCATGGACGCGCAACGCGCGCCCCTGGCCGAGCGCCGTGCACGCCTGTTGGTGCTCGGTGGCAGCCTGGGTGCGGAACCATTGAACAAATTGTTGCCTAAGGCCCTGTCCGAGGTGCCCGCTGGGCTGCGGCCAGAGGTGTTCCACCAGGCCGGCAAGCAACACGCGCCGATCACTGCCGAGCGTTATCACGAGGCGGGCGTCGCAGCTCAGGTAGAGCCCTTCATCAAAGACATGGCCCAAGCCTATGGCTGGGCCGACATGGTGGTGTGCCGGGCCGGTGCCCTGACCGTCAGCGAGCTGGCGGCAGCAGGCCTGCCTTCGATGCTGGTGCCTTTGCCCCACGCAATCGACGACCACCAGACCCACAACGCCCAATATCTGGCCCGCGAAGGCGCTGCCTTCCTGATGCCACAAGCGACAACTGGCGCAGCGCAGCTCGCTGAACGCCTGAACGAGGTGCTGATGCAACCCGAGAAACTCAACGTCATGGCAGGCACCGCACGGCGCCTGGCCAAACCTGCCGCAACCAGCACCGTGGTCGATATCTGCCTGGAGGTGGCCCATGGTTGAGAGCCAGAAAGCCATGCCCCAGCCGAAGATGGGCCGTATTCGCCGTATTCACTTCGTCGGTATCGGCGGCGTGGGCATGTGCGGTATTGCCGAAGTGCTGCTGAACCTGGGCTATGAAGTGTCCGGTTCCGACCTTAAAGCTTCGCCGGTCACCGAGCGCCTGGAATCGTTCGGCGCCGAGATTTTCGTTGGCCACCGTGCCGAGAACGCCGCCACCGCCGACGTGCTGGTGGTGTCCAGCGCGATCAACCCGGCCAACCCGGAAGTGGCCACCGCCCTCGAACGGCGCATCCCAGTGGTACCGCGTGCCGAGATGCTGGCTGAGCTGATGCGCTATCGCCACGGCGTTGCAGTTGCCGGTACCCATGGCAAGACCACCACCACCAGCCTGCTGGCGTCGGTGTTTGCCGCCGGTGGCCTGGACCCGACCTTCGTCATCGGTGGCCGCCTGACCGCTGCCGGTACCAATGCCCAGCTGGGCACCAGCCGCTACCTGATCGCCGAAGCAGACGAAAGCGATGCCAGCTTCCTGCACCTGCAGCCGATGGTGGCCGTGGTCACCAACATCGACGCCGACCACATGGCGACCTACGAAGGTGACTTCAACAAGCTGAAGAAAACCTTCGTCGAGTTTCTGCACAACCTGCCGTTCTACGGCCTGGCCGTGATGTGCCTGGACGACCCGGTGGTGCGCGAAATCCTGCCGCAGGTGAAGCGTCCGACCGTGACCTACGGCTTCAGCGAAGAGGCCGACATCCGCGCCATCAACGTGCGCCAGCAGGGCATGCAGACCCACTTCACCGTGCTGCGCCGCGACTGCGAGCCATTGGAGGTGTCGGTGAACATGCCCGGCAACCACAACGTGCTCAACGCCTTGGCCACCATCGCCATTGCCACTGACGAAGGCATCACTGACGAAGCCATCATCCAAGGCCTTTCTGGCTTCCAGGGTGTCGGCCGTCGCTTCCAGGTGTACGGCGAGCTGCCGGTCGAAGGCGGCAGCGTGATGCTGGTCGACGACTATGGTCATCACCCGACCGAAGTGGCCGCGGTGATCAAGGCCGTGCGCGGTGGCTGGCCAAGCCGTCGCCTGGTGATCGTTTACCAGCCGCACCGCTACAGCCGCACCCGCGACCTGTATGACGATTTCGTCCAGGTACTGGGCGATGCCAACGTGCTGCTGCTGATGGAAGTGTACCCGGCCGGCGAAGAGCCGATCCCCGGTGCCGACAGCCGTCAGCTGTGCCACAGCATCCGTCAGCGCGGCAAGCTGGACCCGATCTATATCGAGCGTGGCGCCGAGCTGGCGCCGCTGGTCAAGCCACTGCTGCGCGCTGGTGACATCCTGATCTGCCAGGGTGCCGGTGATGTTGGCGGCCTGGCCCCGCAGTTGATGAAAAGCCCGCTGTTCGCAGGCGCCAAGCAGGAGAAGTCGAAATGACCAGCGCCTACGACAAGCTGCACTCCACCTTGGACGTCAAGGCATTCGGCCGCGTTGCCGTGCTGTACGGTGGCAAGAGCGCCGAGCGTGAGGTGTCGTTGAAGTCTGGCGCTGCGGTGATCGATGCGCTGACAACTGCCGGTGTCGACGTGGTTGCCATCGACGTCGGTGACGACCTGCTCGCGCGCCTGCAAAGCGAGAAAATCGACCGCGCCTTCATCATCCTCCACGGCCGTGGCGGTGAAGACGGCAGCATGCAAGGCCTGCTGGAGTGCCTTGGCATCCCCTACACCGGCAGCGGCATCCTTGCTTCGGCGCTGGCCATGGACAAGCTGCGCACCAAGCAGGTGTGGCAGAGCCTGGGCATTCCGACCCCGCGTCACGCGGTATTGGCGAGCGAAAGCGATTGTTTGCAGGCCAGTACGGAACTGGGCTTCCCGCTTATCGTCAAACCCGCCCATGAAGGCTCTAGCATCGGCATGGCCAAGGTGAACAGCGCCCAGGAACTGGTCGCCGCCTGGCAGGACGCCGCCAAATACGATTCCCAGGTACTGGTGGAACAGTGGATCCACGGCCCGGAGTTCACCATCGCGGTACTGCGCGGCCAGGTGCTGCCGCCGATCGCCCTGGGTACGCCGCACGTGTTCTACGACTACGACGCCAAGTACATCGCCAACGATACCCAGTACCGCATCCCGTGCGGCCTGGATAGCGCCAAGGAACAGGAACTGATCGACCTGACCGCACGTGCCTGCGATGCCATCGGCATCGAAGGCTGGGGGCGGCTGGACGTGATGCAGGACGAGCAGGGCCGGTTCTGGCTGCTCGAAGTCAACACCGCACCAGGCATGACAGATCATAGCCTGGTGCCCATGGCGGCCCGCGCGGCCGGCCTGGACTTCCAGCAACTGGTGCTGGCAATCCTGGCCGAAAGCGTGGCGACGCGAGGTTAACAACCATGCAAGGCGCGATGATACGTCAGCAGCAACCCGTTACCGGCCGTAGCAAGCCGGTGCCGCGTGGTGCCAGCCGGCTGGTGGCCGACGAGCCCGTATCGGCGCGCCTGCCACGGCCAAGCCTGGGCGGCCTCAAGCGCCTGCTGTGGCCGGTGCTGCTGGTGGCGGCCGGTTTTGGTGCCTACGAGGGCGCCATTCGGCTGATGCCGTACGCCGACCGGCCCATCACCAAGATCGACGTGCAGGGTGACCTCAGCTACATCAGCCAGCAGTCGGTGCAGCAGCGTATCGCGCCCTACGTGGCGGCAAGCTTCTTCAGTGTCGACCTGCCGGCGATGCGTGCCGAGCTTGAGCAGATGCCCTGGATCGCCCATGCCGAAGTGCGCCGGGTGTGGCCCGACGAGGTGGTGATCCGCCTGGAAGAGCAACTGCCGGTAGCCCGCTGGGGTGATGAAGCTTTGCTCAACAACCAGGGCCAGGCCTTTACCCCGCGCGAGCTGGCCAACTACGAACACCTGCCGCAGTTGGCCGGGCCGCAGCGTGCGCAGCAACAAGTCATGCAGCAGTATCAGGTATTGAGCCAGATGCTGCGCCCCCTGGGCTTTTCCATCGCTCGCCTGGAGCTGCGCGAGCGAGGCAGCTGGTTCCTGACCACCGGTGCGAGCAGTGCCGGGCCGGGCATCGAGCTGCTGCTGGGGCGAGACCATCTGGTGGAGAAGATGCGCCGTTTCATTGCCATTTACGACAAGACACTCAAAGACCAGATCACCACTATCGCCCGCATTGATCTGCGTTATTCCAACGGACTTGCCGTTGGTTGGCGGGAACCGATTGCACCGACGACGGCCCAACCCGCCGTTGCGAAGAATTAGAGAGAGGCAGGACCATGGCAAACGCGCATAGCGGCAAAATGATCGTCGGGCTGGACATTGGCACCTCCAAGGTGGTGGCGCTGGTGGGCGAAGTGGGCGAAGACGGCACCCTGGAAATCGTCGGGATCGGCACTCATCCGTCCCGTGGCCTGAAGAAGGGCGTGGTGGTGAACATCGAGTCCACCGTGCAGTCGATCCAGCGCGCCGTGGAAGAGGCACAGCTGATGGCCGGCTGCCGCATTCACTCGGCGTTCGTCGGCGTGGCTGGCAATCACATCCGCAGCCTGAACTCCCACGGTATCGTCGCCATCCGCGACCGCGAGGTCAGCGTGGCCGACCTGGAGCGCGTACTCGACGCCGCTCAGGCCGTGGCGATTCCGGCCGACCAGCGCGTGCTGCACACCCTGCCGCAGGATTACGTGATCGACAACCAGGAAGGCGTGCGCGAGCCGCTGGGCATGTCGGGCGTACGCCTGGAAGCCAAGGTTCACGTGGTCACCTGCGCGGTCAACGCGGCGCAGAACATCGAGAAGTGCGTACGCCGCTGTGGTCTGGAAATCGACGACATCATCCTCGAGCAGCTGGCTTCGGCCTATTCGGTACTGACCGATGATGAAAAAGAGCTGGGCGTGTGCCTGGTGGACATCGGTGGCGGCACCACCGACATCGCCATCTTCACCGAGGGTGCCATCCGCCACACCGCAGTCATCCCGATTGCCGGCGACCAGGTGACCAACGACATCGCCATGGCCCTGCGTACCCCTACCCAGTACGCCGAAGAAATCAAGATCCGCTACGCCTGCGCCCTGGCCAAACTGGCCGGCGCCGGCGAGACCATCAAGGTGCCGAGTGTGGGCGACCGCCCACCGCGTGAGCTGTCGCGCCAGGCCCTGGCCGAGGTGGTGGAGCCACGTTACGACGAGCTCTTCACCCTGATCCAGGCCGAACTGCGCCGCAGCGGCTACGAGGACCTGGTGCCGGCCGGCATCGTGCTCACCGGCGGCACCGCGAAGATGGAAGGCGCCGTGGAACTGGCCGAGGAAATCTTCCATATGCCGGTACGCCTGGGCGTACCGCACAGCGTTCGGGGGCTGAGCGACGTGGTGCGCAACCCGATCTATTCCACCGGCGTGGGCTTGCTCACCTATGGCCTGCTGAAGCAGTCCGAGGACCTGGTCCTGACCGGTAACAGCAACAGCAGCAACAACAGCTATGGCGATGAACCGAAGGCCCCAGTGCTTGAGCGCTTCAAGAAATGGGTCCAGGGCAACTTCTAAGTTTCAAAGCAGTAGTGGTAGGCGCAACAACTAGAGAACTGTAAGGAGAGGGAAAATGTTCGAGCTCGTAGACAACGTCCCGCAAAGCCCGGTCATCAAGGTGATCGGCGTTGGTGGTGGTGGCGGCAACGCCGTCAATCACATGGTCAAGAGCAGCATCGAAGGCGTGGAATTCATCTGCGCCAACACCGATGCCCAGGCGCTGAAAAACATTGGTGCGCGCACCATTCTGCAATTGGGCACTGGCGTGACCAAGGGCCTGGGTGCTGGTGCCAATCCGGAAGTCGGCCGTCAGGCCGCGCTGGAAGACCGTGAGCGCATCGCTGAAGTGCTGCAAGGCACCAACATGGTGTTCATCACCACTGGCATGGGCGGCGGTACCGGTACCGGTGCAGCGCCGATCATTGCCGAAGTGGCCAAGGAAATGGGCATTCTCACCGTAGCCGTGGTGACCCGTCCGTTCCCGTTCGAGGGTCGCAAACGTATGCAGATCGCCGATGAAGGCATCCGCATGCTGGCTGAAAGCGTCGACTCGTTGATCACCATCCCCAACGAGAAGCTGCTGACCATCCTGGGCAAGGATGCCAGCCTGCTGTCCGCCTTCGCCAAGGCTGACGATGTACTGGCCGGTGCCGTGCGCGGTATTTCCGACATCATCAAGCGCCCTGGCATGATCAACGTCGACTTTGCCGACGTGCGTACCGTAATGGGTGAGATGGGCATGGCCATGATGGGTACTGGCTGCGCCAGCGGCCCGAACCGTGCGCGTGAAGCCACCGAAGCCGCGATCCGCAACCCGCTGCTGGAAGACGTCAACCTGCAGGGCGCGCGCGGCATCCTGGTGAACATCACCGCAGGCCCGGACCTGTCGCTGGGTGAGTACTCCGACGTGGGTAGCATCATCGAAGCCTTCGCCTCTGACCACGCGATGGTCAAGGTCGGCACCGTGATCGACCCGGACATGCGCGACGAACTGCACGTGACGGTCGTGGCCACTGGCCTGGGCGCGCGCATCGAGAAGCCTGTGAAGGTAGTCGACAACACCCTGCAGACCGCCCAGCAGGCGTACGAAGCGTCCAACCCTGCGCCGGCCCGCCAGGAGCAGCCAGCGGTCAACTACCGTGACCTGGAGCGCCCGACCGTAATGCGCAACCAGGCCCATGCAGGTGCTGCCGCAGCCGCTAAACTGAACCCTCAGGATGACCTGGACTACCTCGATATCCCGGCTTTCCTGCGTCGTCAGGCTGATTAATGGAATTTATCAGGGGTATAAAGGTGATTGGTATTCATCAAAGGTTGGGTCTGTTATCATCCCCAGCCTTTGTTGATACCTGTTCGCAATTTGCGCTGAAGCGGCCAATGCCATGATTAAACAACGCACCCTGAAGAATACCATCCGTGCCACAGGTGTCGGTCTGCACTCCGGGGAGAAGGTTTACCTGACCCTCAAGCCTGCACCTGTTGACACCGGCATCGTCTTCCGCCGCGCCGACCTCGACCCTGTGGTCGAGATCCCTGCGCGTGCGGCCAACGTCGGCGAGACAACCATGTCGACGACGCTGGTCAACGGTGACGTCAAGGTCGATACGGTCGAGCACCTGCTCTCCGCCATGGCGGGCCTGGGCATCGATAACGCCTACGTCGAGCTCTCCGCCTCGGAAGTGCCGATCATGGATGGCAGCGCCGGACCCTTTGTATTTCTGATTCAGTCTGCCGGCCTGGAAGAACAGGACGCAGCCAAGAAGTTCATCCGCATCCTGCGTGAGGTAACTGTGGAAGAGGGCGACAAGCGCGCCACATTCCTGCCTTTCGAAGGGTTCAAGGTGAGCTTCGAGATCGACTTCGATCACCCGGTGCTTCGCAACCGGACCCAAAGCGCCAGCGTCGACTTTTCCAGCACCTCGTTCGTGAAGGAAGTCAGCCGCGCGCGTACCTTCGGCTTCATGCGTGATATCGAGTACCTGCGCAAGCACAACCTTGCGTTGGGTGGCAGTGTCGAGAACGCCATCGTGGTCGATGAGGACGGCGTGCTCAACGAAGACGGCCTTCGTTACGAAGACGAATTCGTCAAGCACAAGATCCTCGACGCCATCGGCGACCTGTACCTGCTGGGCAACAGCTTGATTGGCGAGTTCAAGGGCTACAAGTCCGGCCACGCGCTGAACAACCAGTTGCTGCGCAAGCTGATTGCTGAAACCGATGCCTGGGAAGTGGTCACTTTCGAAGATGCCAGTACGGCACCGATCTCGTACATGCGCCCTGTTGCGGCCGTGTAAGTTCGAACACTCTCTCTAGTGTTGTAATCAAGGCCACCTTCGGGTGGCCTTTTTTATGGCTTGTGCTGAGCGTGGGCTGCCAGCCGTTCCAGCGCTGCGCGCAGCTTGGGGTCGGTGATGCCCTCGGCGGTATCGCGCAGGCTCTCGGCCGCGCTGTTCGACAGCTCTGCGGCGTGCCCACCACGCTTGGCCGGCACCAGCGGCGGCTGCACCTTGAACAGGATGCGCCTGAGGTTGCCGAAGGCTTCCATGGCCTGCAATGCCGCCAGCAAACGCTTCTGCTGGTAGCGCAGGCGGGTTGCCCAATGGCCGTCGGTCACCACCAGCAACAAGGTGCCATCACGCCACGACGCCACGTGACAGTGCTCGCGGGCCGCCGGTTGCAGTTGGCTTTCCAGCAGGCGCTGCAGGTGCTCCAGGCGCTCGGCCTGGTTCAGCAGCAGGCGCAGCGGGCGCACCTGGCGCAGCAGGGCGGAGGGCGGCTGGGCGGGGGAGGGTTTGTAGGCCATGGGGTACGCATGAGATGGCAAGAGCGGCAGTTTAACACCTCTATAGCCTGTGGCGGCCGTTCGCGGGCAATGCAAGATACGAGTCATTCTCGATACGTTTCATGAACACGGGCCTTGAACTCAGGGAAAATGCCCCTATCTAAAACAAGCCCCCGCCAAAACGCTGTAATAGCATCGTGGAAATCCACCACTTTCCTCACCATCGTTTCCGGGTAGAATGCTCGTTCGCATGCGGCCTTAGGGCTGCACGGGCGACTCATGGGGCCGCCCTCCATCCCTACGTGTGGAAGATCCTGCCGATATGTTTGCGCCTTTGTTAAAAAAACTTTTTGGAAGCAAGAACGAGCGTGAAGTCAAACGCATGCTCAAGACGGTGAGTATCGTCAATGCCTTCGAAGAGAAGATGGTGGCCCTCTCCGACGAGCAGCTGCGGGGCAAGACCGCAGAGTTCAAGGAGCGCCTGGCCAAAGGCGAGACACTGGACCAATTGCTGCCCGAAGCCTTCGCCGTGGCCCGTGAGGCCGGCAAGCGCGTAATGGGCATGCGCCACTTCGACGTGCAGCTGATCGGTGGTATGACCCTGCACGAGGGTATGATCGCAGAAATGCGCACCGGTGAAGGCAAGACCTTGGTCGGTACCCTGGCCGTGTACCTCAACGCATTGTCCGGCAAGGGCGTGCACGTGGTCACCGTCAACGACTACCTGGCCCGCCGTGACGCCAACTGGATGCGCCCGCTGTACGAGTTCCTCGGCCTGTCGGTCGGTATCGTCTCGGCCTTCCAGCCGCCGGAAGAAAAGCGCGCCGCTTATGCGTCCGACATCACCTACGGCACCAACAACGAATTCGGTTTCGACTACCTGCGCGACAACATGGCGTTCAGCCAGGAGGAGAAGTTCCAGCGTGAACTGAACTTCGCCGTGATCGACGAAGTCGACTCGATCCTCATCGACGAAGCGCGTACCCCGCTGATCATTTCCGGTCAGGCTGAAGACAGCTCCAAGCTGTACATCGAAATCAACCGCCTGATCCCGCGCCTGACCCAGCACATCGAAGAGGTCGAAGGCCAGGTCACCCAGGAAGGCCACTTCACCATCGACGAGAAGAGCCGCCAGGTCGAGCTGAACGAGGCCGGTCACCAGTTCATCGAAGAGATGCTGACCCAAGCGGGCCTGCTGGCCGAAGGCGAGAGCCTGTACTCCGCCCATAACTTGGGCCTGCTGACCCACGTTTACGCTGGCCTGCGCGCGCACAAACTGTTCCACCGCAACGTCGAGTACATCGTCCAGGACGGCCAAGTCCTGCTGATCGACGAGCACACCGGCCGTACCATGCCGGGCCGCCGTCTGTCCGAGGGCCTGCACCAGGCCATCGAGGCGAAAGAAAACCTGAACATCCAGGCCGAGAGCCAGACCCTGGCTTCGACCACCTTCCAGAACTACTTCCGCCTGTACACCAAGCTGTCCGGCATGACCGGTACCGCCGACACCGAAGCGTTCGAGTTCCAGTCGATCTACGCCCTCAACGTGATGGTCATTCCGCCGAACAAGCCGCTGGCGCGCAAGGACTTCAACGACCTGGTGTACCTGACCGCCGACGAGAAATACGCCGCGATCATTGCCGACATCAAGGAAAGCATGACCAAGGGGCGGCCGATCCTGGTGGGTACCGCGACCATCGAAACTTCCGAGCACATGTCGAACCTGCTCAAGAAGGAAGGCATCGACCACAAGGTACTGAACGCCAAGTACCACGAAAAGGAAGCCGAGATCATCGCGCAAGCGGGTGCTCCGGGTGCCCTGACCATCGCCACCAACATGGCTGGCCGTGGTACCGACATCCTGTTGGGCGGTAACTGGGAAGCCGAAGTGGCCGCCCTGGAAAACCCGAGCGCCGAACAGATCGCCCAGATCAAGGCCGACTGGCAGAAGCGTCACCAGCAGGTGATCGAGGCCGGTGGCCTGCACGTAATCGCCTCCGAACGTCACGAATCGCGTCGTATCGACAACCAGCTGCGTGGCCGTTCCGGCCGTCAGGGCGACCCAGGCTCCAGCCGCTTCTACCTGTCGCTGGAAGACAGCCTGATGCGCATCTTCGCCTCTGACCGGGTGAAGAACTTCATGAAGGCACTGGGCATGCAGTCGGGCGAGGCCATCGAGCACCGCATGGTCACCAACGCCATCGAGAAGGCCCAGCGCAAGGTCGAGGGCCGCAACTTCGACATCCGTAAGCAACTGCTCGAATACGACGACGTGGCCAACGAGCAGCGCAAGGTGATCTACCACATGCGCAACAGCCTGTTGGCCGCCGAGAACATCGGCGACACCATCGTCGAATTCCGCCAGGAAGTTCTGGACGCTACCATCAGCCAGCACATTCCGCCGCAGTCGCTGCCCGAGCAGTGGGACGTGGCCGGCCTGGAAGCTTCGCTGGCCAGCGATTTCGCCATGAAGCTGCCGATTCAGCAGTGGCTCGACGAGGATGATCACCTCTACGAAGAGACCCTGCGCGAGAAGCTGCTTAACGAAATCACTACCGCCTACACCGAGAAGGAAGACCAGGCCGGTATCGAAGCCCTGCGTACCTTCGAGAAACAGATCCTGCTGCGCGTGCTGGACGACCTGTGGAAAGACCACCTGTCGACCATGGACCACCTGCGTCACGGTATTCACCTGCGCGGCTATGCGCAGAAGAACCCGAAGCAGGAGTACAAGCGCGAGTCGTTCAGCCTGTTCCAGGAGCTGCTGGAGTCGATCAAGCGCGACACCATCCGCGTGCTGTCGCACGTACAGGTTCGCCGCGAAGACCCTATCGAAGAAGAAGCCCGCCTGCGTCGCGAGGCCGAAGAACTGGCCAGCCGCATGCAGTTCCAGCACGCCGCCGCACCGGGCCTGGAAAGCGAGCAACTGAGCGAGGAGGGTGCCGAAGTGGCGGTAGCCGCGGCGCCAGTACGTAACGACCAGAAGTTGGGCCGCAACGAACCGTGCTGGTGTGGTTCGGGCAAGAAGTTCAAGCATTGCCACGGGCAGATCGAGTGATCTGATCCACTCGCAGTAACGTGACAAATCCGGGGCCGCCGTGCGGCCCATTCGCGGCACAAGGCCGCTCCCACAAGGACCGCGCCGCATTCTAGGCTGCGATGCCCTTGTGGGAGCGGCCTTGTGCCGCGAATGGGGCGCGAAGCGGCCCCGTTCTTCCATCATCATTTCACCGTTTTTCTAGGAGCGCTCTAATGGCTGTTGGTCTTGGTCCTTTGCCCACCCTGCACCCGGTTCCGGGTTTTGAACTCGGCATCGCTTCTGCCGGCATCAAGCGCCCAGGGCGCAAGGATGTGGTGGTCATGCGCTGTGCCGAAGGCTCCAGCGTGGCTGGCGTGTTCACCCTCAACGCCTTCTGCGCGGCGCCGGTGATCCTGTCCAAGCAGCGCGTTCAGGGCACCGTGCGCTACCTGCTGACCAACACCGGTAACGCCAATGCCGGTACCGGCGCGCCAGGCCTGGCCGCAGCCGAACGTACCTGCGCCAAGCTGGCCGAGCTGGCGGGTGTGCCAGCTGAATCGGTATTGCCGTTTTCCACCGGCGTGATCGGCGAACCACTGCCGGTCGAGAAGATCGAGGGAGCACTGCAGGCCGCCCTCGACAACCTGTCGGAAAACCACTGGGCTGAAGCCGCCACCGGCATCATGACCACCGACACCCTGCCCAAGGGCGCCAGCCGCCAGTTCCAGCACGAAGGCGTGACCGTTACCGTGACTGGCATCAGCAAGGGTGCAGGCATGATCCGCCCGAACATGGCCACCATGCTCGGCTACATCGCCACCGACGCCAAGGTTGCCCCTGCGGTGCTCAAGGACCTGATGCTGGACGGCGCCAACAAGTCGTTCAACCGCATCACTATCGATGGCGACACCTCGACCAACGACTGCTGCATGCTGATCGCCACCGGCAAGGCCAACCTGCCGGAAGTGACCGAAGCCAGCGGCGCGCTGTTCGAAGCGCTGAAAAAAGCGGTGTTCGAAGTGTGCATGGAAGTGGCCCAGGCCATTGTCCGTGACGGCGAAGGCGCCACCAAGTTCGTGACCGTGCAAGTCAACGGTGGTGGCAACCACCAGGAGTGCCTGGACGTCGGCTACGCCGTGGCCCATTCGCCGCTGATCAAGACTGCGCTGTTCGCCTCCGACCCGAACTGGGGCCGTATCCTTGCCGCCGTTGGCCGTGCCGGCGTACCGGAGCTGGACGTGAGCTTGATCGACGTGTACCTGGACAGTGTGTGCATCGCCAGCAAAGGCGGCCGCAGCCCAAGCTACACCGAAGCGCAGGGTTCGGCAGTGATGGCCCAGGAGGAGATCACCATCCGTATCGAGCTGGGCCGTGGCCAGTGCAGCGAAACCATCTGGACGACCGACCTGTCCCACGAGTACGTGAAGATCAACGCCGAGTACCGTACCTGATCGAAAATGGGGCCGCGTTGCGGCCCAATCGCGACACAAGGCCGCTCCCACAAGGTCCTGTGAGAGCGGCCTTGTGTCGCGATTGGGCTGCAAAGCAGCCCCAAGACATCCAAACCAATGGAGCCGAACCATGAGCTATCACCTGATCATCGGCGACAAGCTGTATTCCTCCTGGTCGCTGCGTGGCGCCCTGGCCCTCGAGCTGGCTGGCGTGCCCTACGAAGAAACCCTGATCAAGCTCAACCAGCCTGATACCCGTCAGCGCATCCTCGCTTTTTCCTCCACCGGCAAGGTGCCGCTGCTCAAGAGTGAGCAGGGTGTGATCGCCGATTCCCTGGCCATTGCCGAATACCTCAACGAACAGCACCCCGAAGCCCAACTGTGGCCTGCCGACGTAGCCGCCCGTGCCCAGGCCCGTTCGGCTTGCGCACAGATGCACAGCGGTTTCTTCGCCTTGCGCAGCGCCATGCCGTTCGACCTGTCGCGTGACCAGGCCCTGGACGATATACCGCTTGAGGTGCAGGTCGACATCGATCGCATCGTCGCGCTGTGGTCCGAATGCCGCGTGGTGGCCAAGGACAGCGGCCCGTTCCTGTTCGGCAAGCCGAGCCTGGCCGACGCCTTCTTCGCCCCGGTGGCCGTGCGCCTGCGCACCTACCGCGTAGAGGTGCCGGCAGAGGCGGCAGCCTACATCGAAACCATTTATCAGTGGCCAGCCTTCCAGGCATGGCAGCAGGCCGGCCTGGCGGAGCGTGAAGGGTGAAACGGATACATGTTGTAGCTGCGGTCATTCGTGGTACTGACGGCCGCATTCTGATTGCACGCAGGGCCGATACCCAGCACCAGGGCGGCCTGTGGGAGTTTCCCGGCGGCAAAGTGGAGGAGGGGGAAGGCGTGGAAGCGGCATTGGCCCGTGAGCTGCGCGAGGAGCTGGGCATCGAGGTGACCCGCTCGCGTGCGCTGATCAAGGTCAGCCATGACTACCCGGACAAACAGGTGCTGCTGGACGTGCGCGAGGTCGAAGCGTTCACGGGCGAACCTCATGGCGCGGAAGGGCAGCCGCTGGAATGGGTTGCGCCGCGCGATTTGCCGCAGTACGAATTCCCTGAGGCCAACAAGCCGATCGTTGCAGCCGCACGCCTGCCGGACCAGTACCTGATTACCCCGGATGGCCTGGAAGTGCCGCAGATGCTCAAAGGCATCCAGAGGGCGGTGGCCAACGGTACGCGCTTGATTCAGTTGCGGGCGCCGGACATGTACGACCCCAAGTACCGCGATGTAGCGGTGGATGCCGTCGGGCTGTGCGCAGGCAAGGCTCAGTTGATGCTCAAGGGGCCGCTGGAATGGCTGGGCGATTTCCCGTCGGCGGGTTGGCACCTGACGGCTGCGCAGTTGCGCAAGTACGCCGCCAAAGGCAGGCCGTTCCCCAAGGAGCGCTGGCTGGCGGCGTCCTGCCACAGCGTCGAGGAACTGGCGCTGGCTGAGCAGATGGGCGTGGACTTTGTCACCTTGTCGCCGGTGCAGGCGACCCAGACTCACCCAGAGGCGGTGCCGCTGGGGTGGGATGAGGCGCAGCGATTGATTGCCGGGTTCAGCAAGCCGGTTTACCTGTTGGGCGGGGTAGGGCCGGGCGAGCGCGAGCAGGCCTGGAATGCCGGGGCACAGGGTGTGGCAGGGATCCGCGCGTTCTGGCCTGAAATCTGAGTCAATTGGGCCCCAGTGGGAGCGGGTTCATCGAGGCGTCGAACCGCCGCGAACACCGGCGCAGCCGGTGCCATACACCGCGTTGGATGCTTCGCGGGTAAATCCGCTCCCACAGGGAATCGCGTAAATTTCAGCCTTTCGGTTTCTCAGCAGGCTGCCACAACACCTCAGCCACGCCCTGGCGTCTGCCAATGATCCGCGCTGCCACGAACAGCAGATCGGAAAGCCGATTGATGTACGCCAACCCAACGCCTTGCAGCGGCTCTATGGCATTCAACTGCTGACACCGCCGCTCTGCACTGCGCGCCAGGCTGCGGCACACATGGGCTTGTGCCACCAGCGCCGAACCACTGGGCAAGATGAAGTTCTTCAACGGCCCCAGCTCTTCGTTCCACACATCGATGGCCGCCTCCAGGCGCTCCACCTCTGCCAGGGTCAACGCCTGGTAACTGGGCATCGCCAGCTCACCACCCAGGTCGAACAAGCGGTGCTGACATGGCACCAGCACAGCACTCAGCTCGTCCAGCCCTTGCTCGTCCAGCCCCGCCAGCAGCAGGCCCAACTGGCTGTTCAGGCTGTCCACCTCGCCAATTGCCTCGATCCGCGGGTGGTCCTTGGGTACCCGGCGTCCGTCGCCCAGGCCGGTTTCGCCCTTGTCGCCGGTGCGAGTGTAGATCTTCGACAGGCGGTAGCCCATGTCACTTCTCCGTGTTGGCCGGCGTCGCCGGCTGGCCGAGGGGCAAGCGCAGGGTAAAGCAAGTGCCCTGGCCGGGCGTGGACTGCACTTCCATCTGCCCCTTATGGTTATTGGTGATGATGAAGTACGAGACCGACAGGCCAAGCCCGGTGCCCTGGCCGATTTCCTTGGTGGTGAAGAACGGCTCGAAGGTGCGCTTGCGCACCGCCTCGGGCATGCCGACGCCGTTGTCCTCGACCTGGATCTCCGCCCATGGCGGGTTCAGCCGGGTACGCAGGGTGATGCGCCCGGGCTCACTCGGCTGCGGGCGCTGGTGGATGGCCTGGGCGGCGTTCTTCAGCAAGTTGAGCAGCACTTGTTCCAGCTCGTTGGCCGTGCAGGGTACTGGCCCCAGGTTGGGGTCGAACTGGCGCACGATTGCCTGGCCCTTGAAGTCGAAACCGATGGCCAGGTCGAAGTCATTGCCAGCAATTTCCAGTGCCTGGTCGATCAGTGCCGGCAGCTCGCACGGCACCAGCTGGCGGTTGCTGCGTCGGCTGAAGCTGAGCATGTGGGTTACGATTTTCGCCGCCCGGGCGCCGGCTTGCGCGATGCCGTCGAGCAGTTGCGGCACCTCGCGGCTGTCCAGGTAGCGGTTGACCGTGGCCAGGTCGATGCCCAGCTCTTGGGCCTGTTCCTGGTTGCGCGGCAGGTCGGTCGACAGGCGTCGGCGTATGTTTTGCACGTTGTGCAGGATGGCGCCCAGCGGGTTGTTGATTTCGTGGGCCATGCCGGCAGCCAGGCCACCGACCGAAAGCATTTTCTCCGATTGCACCATCATTTCTTCCAGTGACAGGCGCTGGGTGATGTCGTCGATACGGATGACCACACCGCGCCCGCCGCCGCCGGTCAGCGGGTAGAAGGTCAGGGCGTAATGGCGCAGGTCGTCGTCTTTGGGCCAGGTAACCCGCTCGATCTTCGCCACCCGGTGTTTTTCCACGGTTTCCTTCAGCTGTGGCAGGAACGGCTTGAGCGGTTCAAAGGCAATGAACACTGGCTGGTTCAGTGCTTCGTCCAGCGGCGTGCCGGAAAGCACCGTGGCTTCGTGGTTCCACTGGGTCACGTAAAGCTGTTCGTCGAGGGCGATCAGTGCCGAGGGCATCGAGTCGATGATGCTATTGAGGTAGTTCTGGAAGCCGGTGAGCTTTTTCTCGATCTTGCTGCGCACCTGCACTTCCAGTTCCAGCTTGCGGTTGGTGTGGCGGGTCTCCTCGGCCAGGCCCTGAGCCTGGTCGTAGGCATCCTGGAATTCGTCGCGGGCGCGCTTGAGCTGATGCTCGCGGGCCTCGATGCGCGACAGCATGGTATTGAAAGCCTCGGCCAGGCTGCCGATTTCATCGTCGTTGCCGCGCCGGGCGCGCAAGGCGTAGCTCTCTTCGCGGGTGACCTGGCGGCTGAGTTCTTCCAGCTGGTTGATCGGCTGGGTGATCAGGCGTTTGATCTGCCGGGCGATGACGATCCACAGCAGGATACTGAACACCAGAATGCCCAGGCTGGCGCTGAGGGTGCCGGTGTAGAAGGCCGTGGGCAGTTCGCTGCTGGCCACCAGCAGCAGGTGCGCCGGTGGGTTGGCATCGCGCGGAATGCGGATCAGCTGAGTGCTTCGAAATTCCATCAGGCGCCAGCCGTCGATGTTGCGAAAACGCTTGGGCAGGGCCAGCGGCTCGCCATGCTGCAGTTGTGCAAGCAGGCGACCATCACCCCCGTAGACAGCGGCAGCGCGCAGCGGTGTGTAGCTGTCCAGCTCCTTGAGCAGGGCGCTGGCGGTGTCGGGGGTATCGCCGGCGCGGGCCGCAAGCTGCGGGTTGGCTACCAGCCGGCCTATGGTCTGCAGAGCCTGCGGTGCCATGCTTTCCTGGGTGATCCAGTAGGCGGCGCTGATGAAGGTAAGGTTGGCCACCAGCAGGATGGTTACCAGCAATACCAGCAGGGCCGCCAGCAGCTTCTGCCCGACCGGCAGGTTTTCCAGGCGTTGGCGCAAGGTCATGGGCTAGGCAATGTCCGTATCCGGTTGGAGGGCCGCGTCAGTCGCAGGGCAAGCCACGCGTGCGCAGGTTTTCGACCAGGCGCTGCAGCAGGTGTTCCAGCTGCGGCAGCTGCAGGCCATGCCGGCCTGCGGCCCGGCAGGCATGGCCGAGCAGGTAGTGCAGCTCGGTGCGCCGGCCCGCGCGCACGTCCTGGTACATCGAAGAGTAGTTGGCTGCGGTGGCGAGGATAACCCGCTGCACTTCTTCGTCCAGCTCATCGGCTGCTTTCGGCTGACCACAGCGGCGTAGCAACTGGGCCAGCTCGACGCACAGAGCCTGCACTTCAGCCAAGTGCCCCAGCAGCCCGCCGTTCTGGCAGTCGTGCAGCACAGTCAGCGGGTTGATGGCGCAATTGAGCGCCAGCTTGCGCCACAAGCGGGTGAGAATGTCCACCGTCCACTCAGCGGGAATGCCTGCTTCGTGCAGGTCATCGAACCAGGCAGGGATCGTGGGGTTGCGTGGGTCGCCCAGCCAGTTGAAGCCATGGCCGGCAAAACGCACCTGCCAGTCCCCTTCGCGAAAGGCCCCCTCGGTGCTGGAGACGAAGATGCAGCGCGCGCGTGGCACCAGGTCGGCGACCTCATCCTGGCTGCCAAGGCCATTTTGCAACAGCAGTACCTCGGCGCCCTCGGCAAGCCGCGGTGCTACACCGGCGATCGCCAGCGCCGCATCATAGGCCTTGCAGGCTACCAGCAGGCGGTGGATCGGGCCTTGCGCCTGCGCGGTTTCGGCAGGGATGGCGTAGTGCTGGGGTTGCTCCTGTTCGACCAGGGTCAGGCCGCCGGCCTGCTGATAAGCCTGCAGCCGTTGCCCGTCGCGCAGGATCAGGCGCACTGCCTTGCCCGCGCGTGCCAGGCGGCAGGCCCACAGGCTGCCCAGGCTGCCGGCGCCGAGAATATGCCAGGTGCTGCTCATATGCGTTTCGCAACCCGTTATAATGAGCCCGCATTTTAACCGTCAAACCCAGCGCGCTCCATCTTCAGCCTGAGCGCGCTTTTATTTTGGGAGAACAACCATGCCTTCGTTCGACGTGGTATCGGAACTGGACAAGCACGAAGTGCAGAACGCCGTTGATAACGCCATCAAGGAGCTTGATCGCCGTTACGACCTGAAGGGCAAGGGCTCCTTCGAGTTCAAGGACAAAGATCAGACCGTGATGCTTACCGCCGAGGAAGAGTTCCAGCTCGAAGCGATGCTGGAAATCCTGCGCTTGGCACTGGTCAAACGCAAGATCGACGTGAAATGCCTGGAAACCAAGGACCCGTACCCTTCCGGCAAGGAAAAGAAACAGGAAGCCAAGTTCCGCGAGGGCATCGACAAGGACCTGGCGAAAAAGATCGTTGCCACCATCAAGGATGGCAAGCTGAAAGTACAGGCCGCCATCCAGGGCGAGCAGGTGCGCGTAACCGGCAAGAAGCGCGACGACCTGCAGGAAGCCATTGCCCTGCTGCGCACCAAGGAATTTGACATGCCGCTGCAGTTCAACAACTTCCGCGACTGATGCAGGCGCCGCCCGGAACCCCGATGGCGTAATGATGTCCATGGGGGCCGGGGCTGCGTAAACACGCGCGGCCTGTTTTACCGTGTACTTGCCGCTCGGCATCAGGAGATGAGTATGGATTTGAACGCTGAAGTCGATCAGCTGGTCCGCCAATCGCAAACCTGGATCCCTTTGATCATGGAATACGGCAGCCGTGTGCTGCTGGCACTGCTCACCCTCGCGGTCGGCTGGTGGATCATCAACAAGGTCAGCGCCCGCCTCGGCAAGCTGGTTGGCCTGCGCAACGCCGACCTGGCGCTGCAGGGTTTTATCAGTACCCTGGCGAACATCGTGCTGAAGGTGCTGCTGATGGTCAGCGTGGCCTCGATGATCGGCATCGAGACCACCTCGTTCGTTGCCGCCATCGGTGCCGCAGGCCTGGCCATCGGCTTGGCCTTGCAAGGTAGCCTGGCGAACTTCGCCGGCGGTGTGTTGATTTTGATGTTCCGCCCGTTCCGTATCGGTGATTGGATTGAGGCGCAGGGTGTTTCCGGCACCGTCGACAGCATCCAGATCTTCCACACCGTGCTGCGCACCGGTGACAACAAGACCGTCATCATGCCCAACGGTAGCCTGTCCAACGGCATCATCACCAACACCAACCGCCAGCCGACGCGCAAGGTGGTGTTCGATGTAGGTGTGGACTACGAGGCCGACCTGCAGAAGGCTCGCAATGTGCTGCTGGCGCTGGCAGAGGACCCGCGTGTGCTGCCTGACCCTGCACCGCAGGCGGTAGTGGCGACGTTGGGCGACAGCTCAATTACCGTGTCGCTGCGGTTGTGGACCAAGACGTCCGATTACTGGGACGTGATGTTCATGCTCAACGAGCATGCGCGTGACCGGTTAAAGGCCGAAGGGATCGACATTCCGTTCCCGCAGCGGGTGATTCGTGTGGTGCAGGAGACTGCAGCGCAGTAATTACGCATGAGACCGGGGCCGCAATGCGGCCCTTTTTTTACACTTGTTCACAGCAATATCACCCCATTTCTGGCATATAGCCTGACCCTTCCTGTCACACCCGATACGCCATCATGAAACCACTGCTGTACATCACCCCCTTGCGTGCCTTGCTGTTCGGCCTGACCCTGGCTCTGTTCGAGCTGCTGACCTACCTGGCCAGCGACGCGGTCATGCCGGCCATGCCGGTGGTGGTCGGCGACCTGAACGCCAGCCCCGAATACATTCCCCATGCTCTCAACCTGTACCTGCTGGGGGGCGTGGTACTGCAATGGCTGATCGGCCCGCTGGCCGACCGATATGGCCGGCGCCCGTTGCTGCTGGTCGGTTGCGCGTTCTTCGGTTTGTCCTGCCTGGCCACCTTCTGGGTCCATGATATTGGCCTGTTCAACCTGCTGCGCCTGTTGCAGGGCATAGGCCTGGGCTTTGTGGTCACGGTCAGCTACCCGGCGCTGAACGAGGCCTTCAGCGAGGCTGATGCCGTGCGCATGATGGCCTTGCTGGCCAACATTGCCCTGCTGTCGCCGCTGCTCGGGCCGCTGGTGGGCACCTTGTTGCTGCAGTGGCTGGACTGGCGCTGGCTGTTCGTGGCGTTCGCCATTGGCGCGGTGTTGGTCTGGCTGCTGCTGTATCGCCTGATGCCGGAAACCCTGGGTGTGGAACGCCGAGATGGCTCGCGCCTGGCATTCACACCAATCCACCTGCTGCCACTGCTGGCGGGTTACGGCCAGTTGCTGGCCAACCGTCGCTTCGTTGCCGGCAGCGCTGCCCTTGGGCTGGTCGGCTTGCCACTGATTGGCTGGATCGGCCTGTCGCCGGTGCTGCTGATTCACGATGAGGGTTTAAGCACCCTGGAATACGCGTTGTGGCAGTTGCCGGTATTTGGCGGGCTGATTCTCGGCAACCTGATCATCAACCGTATCGCCGACCGCTACCCGTTGCCGGCTTTGGTGCGTGGCGCGCTTTGGCCGTACCTGGCCGGCCTGAGCCTGATGGTGCTGGTGACCTGGTACTGGCCGAGCGTGACCAGTGTGGTGGCGGGCATGTCGCTGTACGCACTGGGGTTGGGCGTGGCCAACGCGGTGCTGTACCGCATGACGTTGTTCTCCAGCGAGCAAAGCAAGGGCCTGGTTTCGGCCATGCTGGGGATGATCACCATTGCCTTGTTGGGGCTGGGCGGGGCGTTGCTGGCGATGATTGGCGCCGGTGCCAGCTTGCTGCACTTTGCCTTGGCGGCGGGTGTGGCGGGGGCGTTGGCGTTGTGGCCGTTGTGGTTTGTCGTAGGCGGGCGCCCTGGGGAAGGGGCTGTAGCTCAGTAACTTCATTGCCTGTACTGGCCTGCGCGAGTTCACCCGCGAATAGGCCAGTACAGGGGCCATCGATCTATCAGGGCCGCTCGGCCGCCGAGTTTTCCTCTGCCACCGGGGTGCCTCGCCCAGCCTCCTGGCGCCACTGCAGGGCGATCAGAATCAATGTAGGCACGCCCAGCAAGGCAGTAATCAGGAAGAAGTCGTGGTAACCGAACTTCTCCACCATCACCCCCGAATAGCCGCCGATCAGGCGTGGCAACAGCAGCATGATCGAGCTGAGCAGCGCATATTGGGTCGCCGAGAACTTGAGGTTGGTCAGGCTCGACAGGTAGGCGACAAAGGCCGAAGTGGCCATGCCAGAGCTGAAGTTGTCCAGCGAGATGGTCACCACCAGCATTTCCAGGTTCGGGCCCATGTCTGCCAGCATCAGGAACAGGATGTTGGTGCCGGCCGAGGCTACGCCGCCGATGAACAGGATCGGCATGATCCCGAAGCGCACGATCAACAGGCCGCCGACCCCGGCGCCGACCAGGGTCATGATCAGGCCGAAGATCTTGCTGACGCTGGCGATCTGGTCCTTGGTGAAGCCCATGTCGATGTAGAACACGTTGGCCATTACGCCCATCACCGTGTCCGACATGCGATAGGTGGCAATCAGGCCAAGCAGCAGCAGGGCTTGCCAGCGGTAGCGGGCGATGAAGTCGTTGACCGGGGTCAGCACTGGGGCCAGGCCGCGACGGCCGAGGCTCGACAGGCACGCCCAGGTCAGCAGCACGTAAAGGATCAGGCGCAGGAAAGCGCGGTCTTCCAGTAACAGATCGAGCGGCGTGGCGTCACCGGAAATCACGCTGGACCAGCCGGTGTTGAACATCTGGGTGAAGCTGGCCGGTACCGACACCAGGAGGATGATCAACACGAACACCGAGGCCATCTGGTGCACCAGCCCATAGCGTGCTGCCGACAGCTGAGTGCGCATGGGCACTGGCGGTTCGCGCATGACCAGGGTGGTGAACAGGGCGGGCAGCATCATGACCCCGAACATCACGTAGGTGCCGGCCCATGCCTTGTGCAGATAGCTGAAACCGGTGGAGCCGAACCATTCGGCAAAGAACAGCGCGCCGGCCGTGGCCAGCAGGGCAGCTACCCGGTACCCGGCCATGTAGCTGGCAGCGAGCGCAGCCTGACGCTGGTCGTCAGCGATCTCCAAGCGGTAGGCGTCCACAGCGATGTCCTGGGTCGCCGAGGCAAAGGCCACCAGCACGGCCATGGCAATCAGCCATGACAGATGTTGTTGCGGGTCGCACAGGCTCATGCCGACCAAGCCGATCACCACCAGCGCCTGCGATAACAGCAGCCACGAGCGGCGGCGACCCAGGCCACCGAGCAGCGGCAGGCGCCATTGGTCGAGCAGCGGCGACCACACCCACTTGAAGGCGTAGGCCAGGCCGATCAGGCTGGCATAACCAATGGTTTCACGGGCCACGCCGGCTTCGCGCAACCACACCGACAGGGTCGAGAACACCAGCATGTAGGGCAGGCCGGCGGCGAAACCGAGTAGCAAAAGTACCAAGGTTGACGGGCTGGCATAGGCAGCAAGCGCAGCGCGCCAGGTTTTACGGGGCATGGGCCAACATCTGCCTCAAGTTTGCGAAAACAAAGCGCGCACTCTAACCGCTGTGCTCCATTGGGCGCCAGCCATGGCGCGTCATATCCACACGATTGTTGGTTACATTCACACCTTCCGCGCGTAGTCGCGCCCGTTGTTCATCCCCCGATGGGGTGCCCAGTGCCAGGCTCAACCGGCCCCCTGCACCGAGCACCCGGTGCCAGGGCAGGCGTGTGTCCTCGGGCAACTGCCCAAGGGTACGCCCGACCCAGCGCGCTGCTCGGCCAAGCCCCGCCAGTTCGGCCAGTTGGCCATAGCTCACCACTTTGCCGGCCGGCACCTGCCCAAGTACTGAATATAGCGCCGTTCGTCGGCCCTCGGCGGAATCAAGCGCGTGCGCATATCCATCAGACATCACGCCCCCCTTGGGCTGTAGATGAAACCGGACCGGTGGTCCGGCAAATGAGAGTTGAACTCAACGGCATGTGCTCGGTCTGTCCTTGCTCTGGCCGGCGGTATCTGGATAATGCCCGGCTTTTTTCGTCGAATCGAACCCGTAGTCCGCTTATGAATACTAGATCGTTGTTGTGCCTGCTAGCTGCCTCCTTGTGCGCCTCCCCGGTGTTCGCCGACACCGTGTGGATGAAAAACGGTGACCGGCTCAGTGGCAAGATCAAAGTTTTCGACGGCGGCAAGCTGCTGCTGGAAACCCCCTATGGCGGCTCGATCGCCCTGGACTGGAAAGAAGTCCAAACCCTGGAAAGCGACCAGGAGATGCTGGTCAAGCAGGACGCCTACAGCGGTGAGAAGGCCAAGTCGCTGAAGGCCGCCGAGCCAGGCAAGGTGACTCTGGCCAATGGCGAGGCGCCGAAAACGGTGGAACTGGCCAGCATCGAGCAGATCATGAAGCCCAAGCCCCTGGTCGAGGACTTCGTATGGAAAGGCAACGTCGACGTAGCGCTGGACTACAAGCGCGCCGAGAACGACACCGACGATTACGACGTAGGCTTCAAGACCACCGCCCGCCATGGCCGCTGGCGGCACAATGCCGAAGGCGAATACAACCGCGAGACCAAGGACGACGTCACCACCACCGACAACTGGAGCGCCGAGTACGCCCTGGACCGCTTCATGACCGAGAAGTGGTTCTGGCAGGGGCGTGCGGAATACAAGCGCGACCGTATCGAAGACCTGGCCCGTCAGCGTACCGTCGGCACCGGCCCGGGTTACCAGTTCTGGGATGACGAACTGGGCGCGTTCTCGCTGGGCTCGCTGATCAACCGCACCGACTTCGAGTACCAGGACGGCTCCAAGGACAACTTCTATTCCGCGGCGGTGAAGTGGGACTACACCCGCTACCTGATCGGCAAGAACGTGCAATTGTTCACCAACGGCGAGTTCGCCAAACCGTTGGGTGGCGTGGCCGACTACTCGCTGGATGCCGAGATTGGCCTGCGCTACAAGGTCACCGAGTGGGCCTCGCTGAACCTCAAGGCGGAGAAGGACATCATCACCGGCACGCGTGAGAGTGACCTGGACAAGACGCGCTATACCGCGGGCTTCGGCGTTACCTGGTAATTTTTTGGGGCCGCTTTGCGGCCCATCGCGACACAGGGCCGCTCCTACAGGGGATGGTGTACGGCCTGCAGGCGGTCGGAAGGACCCCATTGGCACTGGACCTGATAATGCTTATCTTGTCCTCCATCCAGTCCGCCAGGAGCCGCCCTCAAGTGAGTACCAACGCCATCCGCCCCGCCCGGGAACTGCTGCTCAAGGAATACCGTGGCGTGCTCTCGACTCATTCCAAGTCGATGCCCGGCTACCCCTTCGGTTCCGTCGTGCCGTACTGCCTGGACGCCCAGGGCAACCCGCTGATCCTCATCAGCCGCATTGCCCAGCACACCCACAACCTGCAGAAAGACCCGAAATGCTCGCTGCTGGTGGGTGAGCGCGAGGCGGAGGATGTGCAGGCCGTGGGGCGCCTGACCGTGATGGCCGAGGCACACAAGCTGGTCGACGAAGCCGCTATCGAGGCGGCTGCCGAGCGCTACTACCGCTATTTCCCGGAAGCGGCCAACTACCACAAGGCCCACGACTTCGATTTCTGGGTGTTGCAGCCAGTGCGCCACCGCTACATCGGCGGCTTCGGCGCCATCCACTGGCTTGACCAGGTAACCCTGGGCAATCCGTTCGCCGGCAAGGCCGAGGCAAGCATGGTCGAGCACATGAACAGCGATCATGCCAACGCCATCGCCCATTACGTCGAACTGACCGACCTGCCGCAGCATGCGCCGGCGCAGATGGTTGGCGTAGACAGCGAAGGCATGCACCTGCGCATCGGTCAGGCCGTGTATTGGCTGCCATTCCCGAATACTTGCAACACGCCGACACAAGTCCGCGAAGCCTTGGTTTTACTGGCGCGCGCCGACCAGTGGCCGGTTCAGGCGCAAGTCGAGGGTTGAAATCTGGAGCGCAGGCATCCATGTGAGGTCTTATTGGAAGGTTATCTTCCGTCGAGGAACCCTTGATGCGTGCTTTTCTACTGCTGTTTCTGATTTTTCCTGTGCTGGAGCTGTTCGTCTTCGTGAAGGTCAGCGCGGCAATCGGTTTCTTCCCGGCGTTGCTGCTGATCATCGCCGGCTCCGCCCTGGGTGTGCTGGTGATGCGGGTGGCCGGCCTGGCCACCGCACTGCGCGCCCGTGAAAGCCTGCAACGTGGCGAATTGCCCGCCGAGGACATGTTCCAGGGCATGATGCTGGCCGTGGGTGGTGGCCTGCTGCTGCTGCCGGGCTTCATCAGCGATGTGCTGGGCGTGCTGTGCCTGCTGCCGTTCACCCGCCGCCTGGCGGCGCGCAAGATGCGTGAGCGTGCCGAGGCCCAGGCCATGCGTCAGCGTGCGTTCCAGGATGACCCGTTCCAGGCGCAGCCACGAGAGGGTGGCCATCGCCCGAACGTGATCGAAGGCGAGTACGAGCGCCGCGACAAGTAAAACGCCCGGGGCCGCGCAAGCGGCCCCGGTTTTTTTGGTCTGACGAAAAATTTTGTATCTCAAGCCTTGTAATTGATTATGGCGGCCTCATGTATGTGGTCACCGCAAGGTTTCTGGCGGCAACGCCAGACATTACACAGGTGGTTCGCCCATTGCGGGCCACCTCCCGGCAACGCCGGACAGCATCAACCCGCCGGTGTCGATACCGGCCGATGAAAACCACAATTTGGGAGAGATCGACAATGAAGCTTCGTCCTCTGCATGACCGCGTCGTTATCCGTCGCAGCGAAGAAGAATCGAAAACCGCTGGCGGTATCGTCCTGCCGGGTTCGGCCGCTGAAAAACCAAACCGCGGCGAAGTTGTTGCCGTCGGCACCGGTCGCATCCTGGAAAACGGCGAAGTTCGCGCGCTGGCCGTGAAAGTGGGTGACAAAGTGGTTTTCGGCCCTTACTCGGGCAGCAACACCGTGAAAGTCGATGGCGAAGACCTGTTGGTCATGGCCGAGAACGAAATCCTCGCCGTCATCGAAGGCTGATTTCCCCGACTTCCCGTTACTCCAAAGAATTCCAAGGATTAAACGATCATGGCTGCTAAAGACGTAAAATTCGGCGATTCCGCTCGTAAGAAAATGCTGGTTGGTGTCAACGTTCTGGCTGACGCGGTAAAAGCGACCCTGGGCCCGAAAGGCCGTAACGTGGTACTGGCCAAGAGCTTCGGCGCGCCAACCATCACCAAGGACGGCGTTTCCGTCGCCAAAGAAATCGAGCTGAAAGACGCGTTCGAAAACATGGGCGCCCAGCTGGTCAAGGAAGTGGCTTCCAAGGCCAACGACGCTGCCGGTGACGGCACCACCACCGCTACCGTTCTGGCTCAGGCCATCGTCAACGAAGGCCTGAAAGCCGTCGCTGCCGGCATGAACCCGATGGACCTCAAGCGCGGTATCGACAAGGCTACCGCTGCAGTCGTTGCCGAGCTGAAGAACCTGTCCAAGCCATGCGCCGACTCCAAGGCCATCGCCCAGGTAGGCACCATCTCCGCCAACTCTGACGACTCCATCGGCAACATCATTGCCGAAGCCATGGAAAAAGTCGGTAAAGAAGGCGTGATCACCGTTGAAGAAGGCTCGGGCCTGGAAAACGAACTGTCCGTCGTAGAAGGCATGCAGTTCGACCGTGGCTACCTGTCGCCATACTTCGTCAACAAGCCAGACACCATGGTTGCCGAGCTGGAAGGCCCGCTGCTGCTGCTGGTCGACAAGAAAATCTCCAACATCCGTGAGCTGCTGCCAGTTCTGGAAGCCGTTGCCAAGGCCGGCCGCCCACTGCTGATCGTTGCCGAAGACGTCGAAGGCGAAGCGCTGGCTACCCTGGTAGTCAACAACATGCGCGGCATCGTCAAGGTTGCAGCGGTCAAGGCGCCAGGTTTCGGCGACCGCCGCAAGGCCATGCTGCAGGACATCGCCGTCCTGACTGGCGGCCAGGTCATCTCCGAAGAAATCGGTCTGTCCCTGGAAACCGCTACCCTGGAGCACCTGGGTAACGCCAAGCGCGTCATCCTGTCCAAGGAAAACACCACCATCATCGACGGCGCTGGCGCCGATACCGAGATCGAAGCACGCGTCAAGCAGATCCGCGCCCAGATCGAAGAAACTTCTTCGGACTACGACCGTGAGAAGCTGCAAGAGCGTCTGGCCAAGCTGGCTGGCGGTGTTGCCGTGATCAAGGTCGGTGCCGGCACCGAAGTTGAAATGAAAGAGAAGAAAGCCCGCGTTGAAGACGCCCTGCACGCTACCCGTGCAGCCGTTGAAGAAGGCGTGGTGCCTGGCGGTGGTGTTGCCCTGGTTCGTGCCCTGGCCGCGATCGTTGACCTGAAAGGCGAAAACGAAGACCAGAACGTCGGTATCGCCCTGCTGCGCCGTGCTGTTGAAGCCCCGCTGCGCCAGATCACTGCCAACGCCGGCGACGAGCCAAGCGTTGTCGCTGACAAGGTCAAGCAAGGTTCGGGTAACTTCGGTTACAACGCTGCTACCGGTGAATACGGCGACATGATCGAGATGGGTATCCTGGACCCAGCCAAGGTCACCCGTTCGGCCCTGCAAGCTGCTGCTTCGATTGGCGGTCTGATGATCACCACCGAAGCCATGATTGCTGACGCTCCGAGCGAAGCCCCAGCTGGCGGCGGCATGCCAGACATGGGCGGCATGGGTGGCATGGGCGGCATGATGTAAGCCAGCCTTACCCCCTGCACCAAGCAAAAAGCCCCGGTTCGTGAGAACCGGGGCTTTTTGCTTGGTGTGGGTTATGTGGCGCCTGCGAGATCGAGCGCCGCGCGGGCGGCGCTCGTTTTACGCACCGCATCAAACTCAAGACATGCTCCTCTTTCAGGCGACGCTACGCTCGACGACAGGCTCCTCAGCCACCCCACGCCGATACAGCACAAGGTAATAAGACCCCAACCCTATCAACCAGCAGAACACTGCCGTCCACACGTTGTGCGACAAGAAGTGCGCCCCTTGCATCATTCTGCCCACCGACAGCACCGACCCTGCTATCAAGGCCACCACGAACGCCACCTGTGCCAGACGCGGCTTGCGATCACGCAACATGAAGAACAGGCCGAACAGGCAGAACCCGGTGGCTGCATGCCCACCCGGCCAGCACAGCCCGGCTTTGTCGGTAGCCGGCCGTGGCTCCAGCAGCTTGCTGTAGGTTTCCGTGCCGCCAAACTGTGTGAGGCTCCACGGGCACTGCACCTGGGTGACCTTCTTCAGCGGTGTGACAAACGCCGTGGACAAGCCCAGTGCCAGCACCAGGCAGCCCAATTCGCGGCGCCAGCCGAACAAGCGCTTCCAGAAAAAGCTCGCAGCAAAGGTGAACAGCGATAGCACCCCCAGCAAAATCACCACTTGCTTGACCCGGTCATGCAGGATGTTTTCCAGAAGGTAGCTGTGGCGGCCAATGAACTGCCCGGCAACGGGATCGAAGAACAGGTTGGCCACATCCATGTCGACCGAAGTCAGCTCCAGCAAAATCAAGGCCAGCGCGGTCACCAGGGGTATCCCCAGGTACAGCCAGTAGTTGATCGGGCGAGGGCGGGTGCGTTGCTGCATGACGGCTCCAGGGCGTGAAAAAGATCGGGCATTGTCGGCTGGCCGCTATCCTGTGTCCGTGAAGGATCAGTGAAAAAACCGTCAAGTGCGGTGAATTTTCCCAGGGGCTGGCACCGTGCAGGCATAGGCCTTAAGCTGCGCCTGCCGCGCACCACAGCGAGAAGCGCCGCACAGGAGAAACCGATGCGCATTCTTTTGGTTGAAGACAACCGCGATATCCTGGCCAACCTGGCCGATTACCTGGGCATGAAGGGTTACACCGTCGACTGTGCCCAGGATGGCCTGTCCGGCCTGCACCTGGCCGCCACCGAACACTACGATTTGATCGTGCTCGACATCATGCTGCCCGGTATCGATGGCTACACCTTGTGCAAGCGCCTGCGCGAAGATGCCCGCCGCGACACGCCGGTGATCATGCTCACCGCCCGTGACCAGCTCGACGACCGCTTGCAAGGCTTCCGCTCCGGTGCCGATGACTACCTGCTCAAGCCGTTTGCCCTGTCGGAGTTGGCGGCGCGCATCGAAGCGGTGCTGCGTCGTGCCCAGGGCGGCGGGCGCCGTACCCTGCAGGTGGCGGACCTCAGCTACGACCTCGACACCCTCGAAGTTACCCGCCAGGGCCGCCTGCTCAAGCTCAACCCGGTCGGCCTCAAGCTGCTGGCGGTGCTGATGCAAAAAAGCCCGCACGTCCTGCGCCGCGAGGTACTGGAAGAAGCCCTGTGGGGCGACGACTGCCCCGACAGCGACAGCCTGCGCAGCCATGTGCACCAGCTGCGCCAGGTGATCGACAAACCGTTTGAAAAACCGTTGTTGCATACCGTCCATGGCGTCGGCTATCGCCTCGCCGAGGGCCGCGATGGAGTTTAAGCAAAGCCTTGCCCAGCGCATCATCATTGCTTTTGCCTTGATGAGTGCGCTGGTGGCCGGGGCCTTCGCCTTTGGCATCGTCGCCACCGTGCACCTGGTTGAAGAGCGGCTGATTTCCTCGGTACTGGGCGGTGACCTGCAGCGCCTGTTGCGTATGGACAGCGTCAGTGACTGGAGCCACCGGCCGCGTCCCGACCAGCTGTTCTACTTCAGCGGCGGGCGCGACGATTTCGAGCTGCCCAAGGACTTGCGCCACCTCGATCGCGGCTTCCACGAGGTGTTCCGCGACCAACTGTCGTATCACGCCATGGTCGAGATCGTCGATGGCCGCCGCTATGTACTGCTGCAGGATCAGAGCGATTTCGAAGAGCGCGAGCGTGTGCTGTTCGCGGTGGTGGTGGTGGGCTTCGTGCTCAGCCTGGTGCTGGCCGTGATCCTCGGCTGGCTGGTGGCACGTCGGGTAATGGCACCGGTCATCCGTCTGGCGCGCCAGGTGCGTCACCGCGACCAGTTGCTGGGCCTGGCCCCGCCACTGGCACCGGATTACGCGGCGGACGAAGTGGGCCAGCTGGCAGTCGCGTTCGATGACACCCTGGGCCGCCTGCGCGACGCGTTGACCCGCGAACGGCTGTTCACCAGTGACGTCAGCCACGAGCTGCGCACACCGTTGATGGTGCTGGCGACCTCCTGCGAGTTGCTGATGGAAAACCCTAACCTCGATGCTCGCGCGCGCAGCCAGGTGGAACGTGTGGCGCGGGCCACCGAGGAAATGCGCGAATTGGTCAAGACTTTCCTTATGCTGGCCCGGGCGCAGCGCGACGAGGGTGCGGTGGCATCGCAGGCGACCCTGCGCGAAGTGGCCGATGAGCTGATCGGCGTATGGCGCGACACCATCGAACAGAAGGGCCTCACCCTGTACTTCGATGGCCGTGTCAGCGCCAGCCCGGTGCTGTACAACGCCACCTTCCTGCAGTCGGTGATGGGCAACCTGCTGCGTAATGCGGCGCACTACACCGATGGCGGCTACATACGCCTGAGCCTGGAAGCCAACGGCTTCAGTGTAGAGGACAGCGGCGTGGGTATTCCTGAAGAGCAGCGCGAGGCCATGTTCAAACCGTTCGTGCGTGGTGATGAACGGCGTGGCGAGGGCCTGGGCCTGGGCCTGTCGTTGGTGCAGCGAATTTGTGACGACCAGGGCTGGCATGTCACCCTGACATCCACTTTGCCGCATGGTTGCCGCTTTCGGGTAGACCTGAGCAACACAGCCGGCCAAGGCGACCCGGATGCCTTGGCTGAGTAATCTGTTGTAACAGGTCAAATGGGGCTCAACGTTTTTTTCACATTGGCATGACCTGATTCCAACGCTTGCCTACCTAATGTGCTCGCAATGGAGTCAGGAGATACCCAATGCGTAGCCCCATCAAGCTTGAATTTTCCGAGAAGTACGACAAAGACCATGCGCGTGAGTACTTTCTCAAGCACCAGGACGGCCTGGCGCGACGCCTTTCCCACAAGCGAGATGAGCAGCTGGCGCGTCGCGCCCTGGCATTGGCTGGCGAGCCTGGCCTGATACTGGACCTGCCGTGCGGTGCCGGCCGCTTCTGGCCACTGCTGGCTGAAAAGCCCAACCGGGTGATCATCGGGGCCGACAACTCCGAGGCGATGATCGAGACGGCCTGTGCGGCGCAACCGCCAGAGGTGGTGGCACGGGTACGGCCTTTGCAGACTTCGGCATTTGCTATCGACCTGCCGGACAACTCGGTGGACAGCATTTTTTGTATGCGTCTGTTCCACCACATTGGCGAATCGGCGCACAGAAAGACCATACTTTCGGAATTTCAGCGGGTTAGCCGTGATAGTGTGATCCTGTCCCTGTGGGTGGATGGCAACTTCAAGGCCTGGCGCCGGAAAAAACTCGAGCAGCGCCGCAGCGCCAAGGCCGAACAGGACAATTACCAGAACCGTTTCGTGTTACCGGCCGAAACGGTCGAAGAAGAATTCACGGCCGCCGGCTTCAGAATCCAGGAACGCCTCGACTTCCTGCCGTTCTATGCCATGTGGCGGGTCTACGTATTGCGTAAGGGGTAGTGTTTGATGGCTGTAGCCCAGAGAGGGGAGTCGCGCTTCGATTTTTATTGGCGCCAGCAAGGCGAGTGGGTCGAGGAGCCTAACCAGCGGCGCGGCGGTGAGAGTGGCGTGCAACGCCTCAACGATGCCAATGGCAAGCTGCTGTATGCCAAACGCCAGGTCGGGCATATCTACCGCAGCCTGCTGCACCCTTTCGGCCGGCCTACGGTATTGCGTGAACTCGATGCGTTGAACAGTTTCGAGCAACTGGGCGTGCGTGTACCGCGCATTGTCTTCTGTGGCGCCGAGCGCGATGCCGACCACCAGTGGCGTGCGCTGCTGGTCAGTGAAGCGCTGGACGGCTTTGTCGAGCTCGACACCTGGCATGCCGAAGGTGCCCGCGAGCGGTACCCGCAGGTGGTGCATGAGCGCATGCTCAAGGACCTGGCGGACAACCTGGCACGCATGCACCTGGGGCACTGGCAGCACGGCTGCCTGTATGGCAAGCACGTGTTCATCAAGGTAATTGGCGAGGGTGAGCAGGCCCGCGTCGAGGTGGCGCTGTTGGACCTGGAAAAGTGCCGACGGCGCATCAGCTGCCAGCGTGCAGCAGGTAACGACCTGCGCCAGCTGCGCCGCCATTCGTCGATCAATGACGCGGAATGGCAGACGCTGCTCTACTTTTACAAGATGGCGTTTGGCAGCGCTGTCAAAGGGTTAGAGTAATGAAACTAGAAATAGCTCGAGCTTTGTTCCTGGTAGCTGGCCTGGCGGTGACCACCGTGGCGGTGGCAGCCTGGGAAGAGCCGAGGCCGAACGTGTTCAGCAAGGCCGAGATGGCCGACCAGTGCGCATTGCCGCGGGAAGCGAAACCGCAGCAACAGGCACAGGTCGCGCCAGATCAGGACCTGTTGCTGTTCCTGTTCGGCCTGCGTCAGGGGTTGCGGCCATTTGGTTGAACCCTGCGTTAGCTAGAAATGCCAGAGGCCCCGCGATTGCGGGGCCTCTGGCATTTTTGTATGTGCCTTTCCGGCAGGTGTCAGCAGTGCTGAAAGCTGTTGCCCCTGAGGCAAGCAAGCAGCAAGAAACCGCTAATGGCACTGCTCAAGAATAGAATGCCTAAGCTCATTGGAAGCAGATGTTCGGCTGAAGCAACTAAAGTGCCAGCGAATCCACCTCCAGCAAATAGCAAAGTAGTGTTGAGCGACGCTGCTGCCCCTGCCTGCTGCGGATAACGTGCCAAGGCCTGCGTAGTCGTGACGGGTCGTACCATCGTTGTGCCTGCCGTACATAAGATCATCGGTAACATGAGGCCTATTACCGTTAGGCCTGCTGCCCACTGCCAGATCAGCAGAGTGGCCCCTGCGGTAGCTATAAGCAGGAATCCCGTGAGAATTTGAGCCTGCGCGGTGATGCGATTGTTCAAGAATGTCGCGACTGCACCACCGACGACATATGCCAGCCCGTAGGCGATGAATACAACGGAGAACTGATACGGCGTGAGGCCCAGTTGTTCCATGAGCACCAAGGGTGCAACAACGATGAAGGCAAAATGGCAGGCGAACGCTAAAGTCGCCTGTAGGGAATAGGCAACATATAAGGTGTCACGCAACATGGGGACATAGCTTTGAATGCCTGAGTTATTCTGGCGTAAACCAGGTGTTTCTTGAAGTAGTTTCCATGCAAGTAAGATGACAATGCTGGCTATTGCAATAAATACCGTAAAACTACCTGCCCAGCCGAGTAGCTGTTGAAGAGCCGCACCCGCGACGGGTGAGATTGATATGAACAAACCACTAGCACTCGTCAACAAGATGCGCATGGTGTTACGCTGCTTGCCAGTATATAGGTCTTGCACGAGAGCTTGACCCAGAACCAAGCTTCCACAGCCGACGGCTTGTAACAACCGAAAAGCCATAAAAATTTCATAGTTACTTGAAAGTAGGCAGCCAACAGCCCCGGCAATGGAAACCCCTAAGCCACCAAGCAACAACCGTTTGCGTCCGACTCGATCTGACAGGGGGCCAATCACCAATTGCGCCACTGCAACGCCAAACGCGAAGAAACTAACGGAGTAGGCGATTTGCGTAGCCTCTACTCGAAAGGCTTCTGCAAGTGCAGGGAACGAAGGAAGGATGACATCCAGAGGAAAAACACCTAGAAGGCATAAAAGAATCAAAAGAATTGGGCGAAGAATGGTGTGTGTTGAAGTTTTGGTCTGGCTCATGCTATCAGTCCAGCGGACCTGAACTGTAATGCATAGCGTTCCTCCTTCAATAAGTCGGTACGCATTATTGCTCGAAGCGTCATTTTGGATGTAATAGGCATCCGGATCGTCCAGTTTTCATTTATGTTGTCAATAATCACTTTTCCGAAGGATGGATGCTTTTTGAAAATCGATCCTAAAAAATTCTCGTCGGGTTGGCAGAAAGCTTTGAGCGTTTTCAGTAGAGTTGCTACCAAGTAATCCCTCTGTGGGATACATAACTGCTGCCAGAGTCGTGCAAAACAGTCTGAGAAGAAAATGGCATGACGCCCTTCATCATGAAGGTGGTCTATCAGCATATGCGCTACAGGGGCGACGAGAGAGGCACGAGTCAAGCTGTATAGTTCGTAAGTTATCAGTGTTTCAGAAACGAAGGCGATGCAGAATCGGGTAATGCTGCTGAGCGCTGGAGGGCTATTTTTTAATACTTGATCAAGTCGCTTGAGGCGCGCAGAATTTATTCGCTCTAGGCAAAAGTGGTTTGCCACCTGATCTGCAATTTCTCTGGAGAAGAGCGCGTGATAGGCCTCGTCAGCATAAAGTTTTAAAGCGTTTAGATAAATTGTTTCATCGAAATATTCTTTTAATTTACCAGTAACTATGCTTTGAACAGCCTTATTGATGTGACACATCTCAAGCTGCGTTGTATAGTCCATGAAATGGACGAGGTGGTAAGCGTGTAGTATTAGTTTATCTTTTTTCGAAAGCAGCGTTGTCAAGTCATGGGCCAGCGCTGGGCTCAGGGCGCTAGGAAACCAAAGGTCGGGTTCGGACTGCGTAAAATCTTCTACAGAAAAATGATAGGCATAAGGGCGCGAGCGTACAGCGCTCGTGGTGTGCCAGCTTTTGAATACTGTACAGCTACGGTTGGTGGTTTTTTTCATGTCTGTATCCCGCGCCAGCGTCTTACGACATCAGAGCCCTTAAGCAACTGGGTGTCGCATTCCCGTTGCCATAGCCACATGCAACGAAAAAAAGGACTTGTTCACTTGGGTTTTCAAACATGAGTAGGGGTTCGATGTCCGTTTCATTCAATGCGCCAGTGAGCCAGGTGCTCATTCCGCGATCGGTTGCTGCAAGTTGGAATGTCTGTGCAGCATGCCCAACCTCTATCAAAGCCATTCTATAAGCGCGGGAGTGCTCGTATTTCCACCACAGTTTGTCGAATCTGGAACTCAAGAATAATCCAGCGGGTATGTCATTGGCGAAGTGCTGGCCTGATAATAAGTCACCTAGAGCACAAGGCAGCGCGCTTCGCCAGTGCAGTTGATGTCGCCGTGGATCGTAGTAATAAATCCCCGCTTCTAGGCTATCTACGTTATTTACATATACATAGCCTTCTGTAGCGTTTAGCCCGCCTACTGAGGGGGTGGCCCGGCGTCTTGAATATTCATTTCCTTCTTCTTCTCCTTCGACGTTATTAACGGATCTGTTTTCAATAAAGCCTAGGGTATGGTGCAAAATTTCGGCAAGATCAACTAGGGAGATCGATATTCGCTGAAAATCTCTAACGGTTGCTCGGTTTTTGAATGTCTTGTCAACTGCAAAGGTACTTCTCGGTGTGGGCAGTGAAATGCCGATTTCGCTGATGCGTTTATTGTTAGGGTGTATAGGCTTGTTTCGTACGGAGTTGCAGTGTTCAAGGTACTGCAGTGCCCACTCCTCCTCGCTTGAAGGAAGTTTTTCTATAGGGATGTCTTTAGTGCCGTAATGGAATATTCTTGAGAGTACATCCCAGCCCCAGTCAGCATGGTCGTCAGCATCGTCCATGAAAACTCTGCAGCGTTTCAGGTCGTCGGTTAGGTTATCATTTAAGTCTTTGTGGTTTTTCTCGTAAATGAGATGGATTAACCGGTCTGCATGGGCTCTTGATAACTCGTACTGTTTGTGATTTTTGAAATCCCAACAAATCAGGGAGTTATTCATGACGATAAAGAAGCAATTTTTACTTATCATGGTCACTCCTTTAACTGAAGGGCAGGCCGGCACTGCTCTTCAGTGTTTATGGATTAAGGTTTATTTGGTTTTTTTGACAAGGTGCGCCATGTTCGCCAGTTTGGTGTATTCCATTTTAATGGTTTTCATATTGTTTTCTCCATTTTGGTGTCGCGTCATTGCGACGTTCTTGATAGTAGCGGTAAGTTCAAGAGGTACAAGTCAAAGGGGGTGGTGAAATTTCTGATAAAGTTGTAGGAATTTTTACCAGGGCCATTTTCAAGGGCGGTTTTATTTCTCTGCAAGACGTCTAGAGTGCGGGTGCCATAGCATCTCTACTCTGACTTTTACCATGCGAATTAGATGCAGAAATTGCTCTGCTTTTCCACCGACAAGCAACAACATCAGGCTCGAGTCTGGATAATGTGAGAGATTGGGAGCGGTGATTTTGAGATTGTGTTGCGGAGCAACGCTTTTCTATTGGGGATTTTGTATCTGGCCTTTCGGCCTCCTCGCGAGCGAGCCCGCGAAGAGGCCGGATCAGGCGATGGCAGGTTCCTGGGCTTTGGTCTTGTGCGCCAGCAGGGTGTAGATGCAAGGCAGCACGAACAGGGTAAACAGCGTGCCAATCGACATCCCGGTGGCAATCACCGTCCCGATGTCAAAACGGCTGACCGCCCCCGCCCCGGTCGCGAGAATCAGCGGCACCATGCCGAACACCATCGCCGCTGTGGTCATCAGCACCGGCCGCAGGCGAATCGCCGCCGCTTCCTCGATGGCCTCGCGCACGCTCAAACCGCGCTCCTCACGCAACTGATTGGCGAACTCGACAATGAGAATGCCGTGCTTGCTGATCAGGCCGATCAAGGTCACCAGGCCGACCTGGGTGTAGATGTTCATGCTCGATATGCCCAGGAACAGCGGCAACAGCGCGCCACAGATCGACAAGGGCACGGTTACCAGAATCACCAACGGGTCGCGGAAGCTTTCGAACTGCGCCGCCAGCACCAGGAAGATGATCGCCAGTGCCAGGCCAAAGGTAACCCACAGCGCGCTGCCTTCCTGAACATACTGGCGGGCCACGCCGGCATAGTCGAAGGCGAAGCCTTCCGGTGCCTCTTCGCGGGCGATGTCCTGCACGGTCTTCAGCGCTTCGCCCAGGCTGACCATGGGCACGCCCTGGATGATGGCCGAGTTCAGTTGCTGGAACTGATTGAGCTGGCGTGGGCGGGCGCGGTCGGTGAGGGTGATCAGGGTCGACAGCGGCAGCAATTGGTTCTGGTCGTTCTTCACGTAGTAGTTGTTCAGCCAGCCCGGGTTGTCGCGGTACGGCCGTTCTACCTGGGCGATCACCTTGTAGCTGCGGCCCTCAAGCGTGAAGCGGTTGATTTCCGCTTCGCCCAGCAAGGTCGCAAGGGTGCCGCCGAGGGTGTCCATCGACACCCCCATCTGCGCTGCCTTGGCCCGGTCGATATCCACCACCACCTCGGGCTTGTCGAAGGCTAGGTCGACGTCGAGGAAGGCGAACTTGCCCGATTCCTGCGCGCGCGCCTTGATGCGCTGGGCCACTTCCAGCAGTGCTGGGTAGTCGCCAGCGGTATTGATCACGAACTGGAACGGCAGGCCCTCGCCAGTGCCCGGCAACGACGGCAGGTTGAAGCCGAAGATCTGCAGGCCGCCGATTTCTTCGAGTTTGGCCTGCACCAGCGGCAGCAACTCCATCTGCGTGCGCTCGCGCTCGTTCCAGGGCTTGAGCAAAAAGCCACCAATGCCGGTCTGCACGCCGTTGAAACCGTTGATCTGGAACGATGAGTAGTATTCGGGGAAAGCCTTGAACAGCGGCGTGAACTGGTCGGTGTAGGCGTTGAGGTAATCGAGGTTGGCCGGTTGCGGCGAGCTGCTCATCATGAAGATCACCCCCTGGTCCTCGTTGGGCGCCAGTTCGTTCTGGGTGAACTTGAGCAGCACCGGGATCAGGCACAGGATGATCACGGCAAACACCAGCACTACCGGCCGGCTGTCGAGGGTGGCGTGCAGCAGCTTCTGGTAGCGCACCTTCAGGCGTTCGAACAGTTGGTCGAGGCGGTGGGCCAGGCCGCTGGGGTTCTGCTCCTGGCGCAGCAGCAGGGCGCACATCATCGGTGACAGGGTGAGGGCAACGATACCGGAAATGATCACCGCCCCAGCCAGGGTCAGGGCGAACTCCTTGAACAGGGCCCCTGTGAGCCCGGTGAGGAAGCCGATCGGTGCGTATACGGCGGCCAAGGTGATGGTCATCGACACCACGGGCATGGCGATCTCGCGGGCACCTTCCAGGGCTGCGTCGAACGGTGACTTCCCTTCCTCCATGTGCCGGTGGATGTTTTCCACCACGACAATGGCATCGTCCACCACCAGACCGATGGCCAGGACCATCGCCAGCAGGGTCAGCAGGTTGAGCGAATAGCCCATCATCTGCATGAAGAACAGCACGCCGATCATCGACAACGGTATGGTCACCACCGGGATCAGTACCGAACGCAGGGCACCGAGGAACAGGAACACCACCACGATGACGATCAGCACCGCTTCGCCGAGGGTCTTGATCACTTCGTCGATGGAGGCCTGGATGAACAGTGTGGCGTCGTAGGCGATCGACACTTTCAGGGCCGAGGGCAGCTGGCTTTGCAGTTCGGGCATGATGCGCCGCACTTCCTTGATCACCTCCAGCGGGTTGGCGGCGGGGGTGGCCTTGATGCCGATGTACACCGACGGGGTGCCATCGAACGAGCTGACCGTGTCGTAGTTTTCCGCGCCCATTTCGACCCGCGCCACATCGCCCAACAGCACGCGGCTGTCACCGCTGGTCTTGACCGGCAGGGCGGCGAACGCCTCGGCCGACTTCAACTCGGTACTGGCGTTGATACTGGTGACCACGTATTCGCCCTTTACCTCGCCGGCGGCGGAGAGGAAGTTGTAGCGGCGTACGGCGTTGGTCACGTCGGTGGCCGACAGGCCGAAACCGGCCAGTTTGACCGGGTCCAGCCACAGCCGCATGGCGAACACCTGGTTGCCGAGGATTTCCGCCTCGGCCATGCCCGGCAAAGTGGCCAGCTTGGGTTGGATCACCCGCGACAGGTAGTCGGTGATCTGCGGGTTGCTCATTTCCTTGCTGTAGAAGCTGACGTACATCAGCGCCGAGGCATCGGCGGCTTCCTTGCTCAGTACCGGGTCTTCGGAGTCCTGGGGCAGCTTGTTGCGCACTTCGTTGGCCTTGGCCAGCAACTCGGTGAACAGCCGGTCGCTGTCGGCGCCGATCCGCGCGTAGATGGAAATGATCGAGAAGTTCTGCCGGCTCACCGAGGTCATGTAGTCGATGCCTTCGGCGCTGGCCAGGCTTTGTTGCAGCGGCTGGGTGATGTAGCCCTGGATGGTTTCGGCGTTGGCCCCAGGGTAGGCGGTAGTTACCGTGATCAGGGCGTTTTCCATCTGCGGGTACTGGCGGATCTGCAGCTTGTTCCAGGCCTGGAAGCCCAGCAGCAGGATCAGCAGGCTGACCACACTGGCCAGCACCGGGCGGCGGATGAACGGGTCGGTGAACGCCATGCCAGCCTCCTGTCAGTCCTTGGCCGCTGTGCCCGGTGCGGGCTTTAGAGCGTTATCCTGGCCGATGCGTATCGCAGCACCGGGGGTGAGTTTCAGCTGCCCGGCAGTGACCACTTGCTCCCCTGCCTGCAGGCCTTTGCTTACCACCACCACGCCGTCTCGGCGCTCGCCGGTCTGAACGGTGCGCTGTTCGGCCACCCGTTGGGGTTGGCCTTTGTCGTCGTTTTCCGGCTTGCCGTCCTTGTCTTTTTTCGGCGAGGCGACATACACCGAGTTGCCATACAGGGTGTAGGTAATGGCGCTTTCCGGCACCACCACTTGCGGCTGTGGGTTGGGCAGCAGGATCAACAGGCTGGCGAACATGCCCGGCAGCAGTTTGCCGTCGGGGTTGGCCATGGTGGCGCGTACCAGCAGGTTGCGCGTGGCTTCCTCGACCTTGGGGTTGATGGCGCTCAGGCTGGCGGGGAAAGTCTGGCCTGGGTAAGCGGCCACTTGCACCAGCACCTGCTGGCCCAGGCTCAGGCGTGGCAGGGCCTGTTCCGGCACGTTGAAGTCGACGTACAGGCTGGAGGTGTCCTGCAGGGTGGCGATCACTGTGCCGGCGGCCAGGTATTGGCCGATGTCCACCTGGCGGATGCCGATGGTGCCGCTGAACGGGGCGTTGATGCTTTTCTTGATCTTCTGCGCCTTGAGCTGCTCGACCACCGCCTGGTTACGCCGGTATTGGGAGGTAAGGCGATCGAACTCGCCACGGGAGATGGCCGCGTCGCCGACCAGCTGGCTACCACGGCCGAAATCGACCTTGGCCAGGCCCAGGTCGGCCTGGGCGGTGCCGAGCAGGGCGGTTTCCTGGTCGTCATTGAGTTGCAGCAACAGTTGCCCGGCCTTGACCTGCTGGCCCGAGTCGAAATGCAAGGCTTTGACGATGCCTTCCACCTCCAGGCTCAGGTCAACGCCTTGCAGGGCCTTGAGGCTGCCGACGGCGGGCAGGCGCTCTTGCCACTGGCGCTGTTCGGCCACAGCGGCCGCTACGGTGATGGGCGGCTTGGGGGCAGTGAACATCTGGATCTGCTGGTAGATCGAAAAGGCTTTGTAGCCCCCCAGGGCCAGCACGATCAGCAGAACCACGGCCAACATGATGAGCATGCGGCGGCGCAGCATAGGTCCGGTTCCTTGGATGCAGTTGTTATTCGTTTGGACACGAAAACGGGCGATCCTGCCCACGTGGCTGGGAGAATTATTGACTGTTTTTGGGAGGAAGGGGAGTGAAATGCCT
>NZ_BCBQ01000022.1:0-72565 GCF_001320885.1 Pseudomonas sp. NBRC 111140 | reverse complement strand
TTTTTTTTCAAGCAGAAGACGGCATACGAGATCGGGACGGGTGACTGGAGTTCAGACGTGTGCTCTTCCGATCTACCTGTCTGCCGGGCACCTGAAGGCAGTATGGCGTGGGGCGCTGGAGACACTGGCCATGTCTGGCCTGGGCACCTTGTTGGCGATGGTATTGGGGATGTTGCTGGCGCTGCCGGCGGCTGGCCGCTTCGGTTGGCCGTTGCAGGGCGCCGCGCGGTTGCTGCTGAATGCTCTGCGCGCCATTCCAGAGCTGGTGTGGGCCGCGCTGACGGTATTGGCGGCCGGCCTTGGGCCCAATGCCGGTACCCTGGCTTTGGCGCTGCACACCGCTGGTGTGCTGGGGCGCTTGTTTGCCGAGGCCTTGGAAAATGCGCCGCCGGAGCCTGCGGCGGCGATCCGCCTGCAGGGCGGTAGCCAGGTGGCGGCGTTCTGCTTTGGTACCTTGCCCAACCTGTGGCCGCAATTGCTGGCCTACAGCTTGTACCGCTGGGAAAACAACATCCGCATGGCCAGCGTGCTGGGGTTTGTCGGTGCCGGTGGGTTGGGGCAGATGTTGTACACCACCTTGAGCCTTTTCCAGGAGGCCCAGGCCAGCACGGTGATTATCGGGATGCTGGTGCTGGTGTTGCTGGTGGACGCGTTGAGCGATGTGCTGCGCCAGCGTTACGTGCGGGCCTGACCAATAACCGGGCCCTAAGCCAGCTCCCCATGCTGCGCCTCCCGCTGCATCGACTCCAGGTTGCGCTCGATCGTTTCGCAAATGGTGTCCATCTGAATCTGGTGCTCACTGAACCTGAACGGGCTCTGCAAATCAGTCCCGATCCGCTCGATAGCCAGCAGCATGAAGCCAACTACCGTCGACGCCAGGGGGGTGAACCAGCCCAGCGACTCCACGAGCCCCACCGGCACGATCAAGCAGAACAGGGTGATGAAAAGCCGTGGGAAATACACATAGGGGTAGGGCAGCGGTGTGTTGGCAATCCGCTCCATGCCGCCCTGGGCATTGGACAGGTCCACCAGGGTCGATTCCAGCCGGGCCAGGCGGATGCTGTCCAGCCGCCCGGCCTGGTATTCACGCGCCAGCAAGGCCGCCGAGCCGCCGAGGATGTCGTTGGCGAAGTTGTTCGAGCGGTTGCGCCGTTCGAACTCCCCTGGCGGTATGAAGGCCATCAGTTCGTCCGGGCATTTTTCGCCCTTCAAGTGCGCCGCCAGGCAGTTCACATAAGCGATATGCCGGCGCAGCAGGGTAGCTTTGACCGGGTTCGGGCCTTCATCCGGGTCATCGATCAGGGTCAATGTCTGCCGGGCGAAGCTGCGCGAACCGTTCACCAACGCCCCCCACAGCGTGCGGGCTTCCCACCAGCGGTTGTAGGCGCTGCTGTTGCGAAAGCTCACCAGCACCACCAGCGCTGAGCCCAGCAAGGTCAACGGGATCAGCGGCAGGGTGAACTTGCTGTTGAAGAACAGCATGAAATCGATGGTGACCAGCACATCCCAGATCAACAGCCAGAACAGCGACCAGCCGATGTAGCCGATGGTCTTCACGACCAGGCGGTACTTGCGAGTGATGATGTCTTTCACGCGGAGGGCCTCGAAACGCGGGGGATGCAGGATCGGACGTCGAGGCGGGGGCATGGTTCGGTGCTGTTCGTCGAGGTGTGTGAGCAAACGTATCTTACTAGCTGAATATTTGTTTCATCTGCACCAATGCCACCCGTGTGCCGTCCCACGCTTGCCGCTGCTCGATGCCGCACGGCACAAAGCCCAGTTGTGGATAAAGCAGCAAGCCCGCTGTGTTGTGGTTGAAGCAGGACACCCACAGTTCTTGGGCTGCGAATTGCTCCCGAGCCAGATCGACCATGGCGGTCACCAAGTAGCGTGCTACACCGTGGCCACGGGCGCCAGGTGCCACTACCACGTTGCCCAATGCACATACGCCGCCATGTTCGGCTTTGTAGAAGTTGGCAAAGGCCAGAATTGCGCCGTTGCCTTCCACCACTGTGGAGCCGCTGCGTTGGGCGACGGCGTCGCTCAACTGTGCGGGAGTGAGTGGGTAGGTGGCTTTGGGGAACATGTAGAACAGTTCGTCCGGGCTCTGCGGGAAGCCGCAGATGACAGGGATGTCCTCAGGCCGGACAGGGCGGTGGGTCAGATGCATGGCAGGTCCTTCGTGCGCTGGCGGGTAGGCCCTATTGGCGGGCAAGCCCACGAACAGGTCATCAGCCTTGCATCATAAGCCGCTTTGCATCGGCATATTCAACTCAAGGTTTGGCCGCCACCGCCACGTAGCCTTTGACCGAAGCCGGTGCCTGGGGCTTGGCCTTGTGCGCCAGCAGGTACTGATAGCGCCGCCATTCCTTGTCGATTTCGTTGAACGACATGAATACGCTGATGCGCGCCTTGCCGGCCAGGTCCGGGCGCTTGCCGGCGTCGATCTCGCGGGTGGGAATGATGGCGACGTTGATGCCCACCACCTTGCCATCATCGGCGAACACCGGCCCGCCCGACATGCCCTTGGTGATCGGGCCGTCATGCACCGAGTAGAAGACGCTGCCCGGTGTACCTTCCAGCCGAACCAACGACGGCAGGGCATGGCCCTTGCCCTGCATCGGCATCATCAAACTGTTGAAACCTACCGCCGTCACCGCTTCCCCCGGCACGTACTGCCGCCACAGCGGCACGCTGCTGGCCTTGTGCTTGAAGAACACCACATCGCCGAGGCCCTCGTGGACCACGTTGCGCAGGAAGGGGGTGTGTTTGGCGGTTACTGCGTAATCCTCGTTCCACTGGATGGCGCTGGCCATCAGCAACATCGGCAGTGGGGCACCGGAGGTGACCACGAAAGCCTGGTTGTAGACAGGATCTGAAACGTACGACGTTGGCACTCCATTGCACCCACTGAGCAGCATCATTGCCGCCATGCAGGGCGCGATTGTTTTCATGAGACACACGGGGGTGGAGAAATGGGAGCGCAACTATGGCTAAGTGCTATTACGCTAACAATACTTTCGGCATATATCCGATGAATGACAGCTTAAGAGCTAATCCTGTGTGCGACCAATAGATTGCAGGTATGGCTGCAAGCCCTGAAGTCATTGGTGCGGCGTCAAATCCTGATGGCGCTGCGGCCGCTGTGAAGGCGCATTCAATGAATAATTGATCTGATAATCGTTATCATCTAAGGTGCTGTCCTCGCCCGGAGGGATACCCGTGATGAACGACGATCTGAGTCAGGTCTATGTCGAGCACAATGGATGGCTCAAGCAATGGCTCTACCGCCGGTTGGGCTGCTCGGCGCAAGCTGCCGACCTGGCCCAAGATACCTTCCTGCGTATTCTTCAGGCCCAGCAGAAGGCCGGCGCCAAGCTGAGCCTGCAGCGCCCCCGCGCCTACCTGGCAACGGTGAGCCGGCGGTTGGTCTACGACCATTTCCGCCGTCAGTCACTGGAACGCGCCTACCTGGAAATGCTCGAGCAACTTCCCGAGCTGTTCGCGCTGTCCGCCGAAGAGCAGTGGTCCATGCGCGAAACCCTGCAGCAACTGGACGCACTGCTCGACACCTTCAAACCGGTGGTGCGCTCGGTGTTCCTGCTGGTGCAGTTGGAAGGCTTGACCTACATCGAGGTGGCACGCCGCCTGGGCATTGGCGAGCGCACGGTCAAGCGGCACATGGCCAACGCCCTGCAAGCCTGCATCCTGTTCGAAGAAGACTTCTGATGCCCAACCAACAGCCTCCAATCACTGCGCAAGTGGCTCGGCAAGCAGCCAATTGGCACATGCTGATGCTCGAAGACGCCGTCAGCCCGGCCCAGCGTGCTGCCTGCAACCGCTGGCGTTCGGCTGCGCCCGAGCATGAGCGGGCCTGGCAGAAAGCGTTGCGGGTGCAAGCGCAGCTGGGCCTGCTGCCGCCACAACTGGCCATGGGCACCTTGAACCGCGAGCGCCGCCAGGTGATGAAACAGTTGTTGGCGTTGGCCATCGTCGCGCCACTTGGCTATGTGGGTTATCGCCAGCTTGCACCGCAGAACGCTTATGCAACGGACGTGGGCCAGCACAAACAGCTGACGCTGGCCGACGGCACATTGCTCGACCTCAATACCGATACTGCGGTGGATGTGAATTTCGATGCGCATCAGCGCCTGATCAGTCTGCGTCGTGGTGAGATCCTGATAGACAGCGGGCGCGACAGCAGCAGCCCTCAGCATCGGCCACTAAGGGTTGCCAGCGAGCAGGGGTTGCTGGAGGCCTTGGGTACGCGCTTCCTGGTCCGCCAGCGCGAGGGGGCGACCCAATTGACCGTATTTCAAGGGGCGGTGCTTGTCACGCCCAGCCATGGCCCACGGCAAACCCTCGACGCCGGCCAGCAAGTCACTTTCGATGCAGCAGGGCAGGGGGCCGTGACCCCTGCGCGGGAACAAGACAGCCAATGGATTCGTGGGCAACTGGTGGTCGACGAGATGCCGCTGCGCGAGTTCCTCGGTGAGCTGGGGCGTTATCGGCCAGGTTGGCTGCGCTGCCAGTCCGATGTGGCGCAACTACTGATCAGCGGCGCTTTCCAGCTGGAAAACACCGACGCCATCCTGGCTGCGCTGCCCGCCACGTTGCCGGTTCAGGTGGATTACCGCACCCGCTACTGGGTTACCGTGAACAAACGTTAATGAGAATTGGCCCGATCTTGAAACTCATCAGTCCTTACCTGTGGAACTGCCACACATAAAGGGACAATTTCTCAATGATTCGCTCTTCTTCAGCGGTCGTCATGACCGATCGCAGCATGGGCAACGCTCGCGTGCCTGGTTATCGACGTGCGCTCGCCCTGAGTGCGCTGGCCATCGCCTTGCTGGGTGCTGGCGTGCACGCCCAGGCCGCATCCGTCCAGGCGCCACAAGCCTATAGCATCGCTTCTGGCAGCCTGGCCCAGGTGCTTGCCCGCTTCGCCAGTGAGGGAGGGTTTACCCTGCAATACACCTCGGAGCTGACCCGTGGCCTTTCTAGCCCTGGGTTGCAGGGGCAATACGGTATCGAGGAAGGTTTCCAGCATTTGTTGGCGGGCACCGGCCTGCAAGCCGTGCGTCGCGGCAATAACGTCTATGGCCTGCAGCCCTTGCCGCTGAGCGCGGCTTCTGGTGGCGAGGCGCTTAACCTGGAGCCGCTGAATATCAACGGTATCCAGGACAATGCAACCACCGAGGGCTCGGGCAGCTATACCGCCAATGCCGTCACCATCGGCAAAGGCACCCACCGCCTCAAGGATATTCCGCAGTCGGTCAGCGTGGTCACGCGCAAGGCCATGGACGACCAGCGCCTGGACACGCTGGATGAAGTGCTGGAAAAGACCACTGGCATCACCACCCTGCAGAGCCCGTCGGGCGGCAAGTACATCTACTCCCGTGGTTTCGAGGTGGAAACCATTCAGTACGACGGCGTGCCGCTCGATCGCCGCTACTATGCAATCGGCAGCAGCTTCACCTCCGACACCTTGCTGTACGACCGTGTCGAAATCTTGCGCGGCGCCAACGGGCTGCTGCAGGGCAGCGGCAACCCTGGTGCGGCCATCAACCTGGTGCGCAAGCGGCCGAAAGCCGAGCCTTCGTTGTCGGTAACCGCCAGCGCCGGTTCGTGGGACACCTACCGGCAGACCATCGACGGCAGTGCCCCGCTCAACGCCGACGGCTCGCTACGCGGCCGCCTGGTGGCAGGCCATGAAGACCAGAACTACTTCTACGACACTGCCGAGAGCCGCAAGAACGTACTCTACGGCATCCTTGAATACGACCTCAGCGACCGCACCACGGTAGCGGCGGGCGCCAGCGTGGAAGACCTGCACTCAACGCCGTTCTTCAGCGGCCTGCCGCGCAACAAGGATGGCAGTGCGGTCAACGTCAGCCGGTCCACCTACACCGGTGCCGACTGGAACAAGTGGGATAACAAACAGACCACCTACTTCGCCGATGTTACCCACGATTTCAACGAAGACTGGCGCCTGAAAGCTTCTGGCAGCTACATGCGCGAAACCAACTACATCCTCTACAGCTTTGGCCGCGGCGCTGTAGACCCGGCTACCGGTAACGGCATGCGTTCGCGTGCCTACCTGTACGACTTCGAAAACATCAACAAGGGCGGCGACATCAACCTGACCGGCAAGTGGCGTGCATTTGGCCGCGAGCACGAAGTGGTGGTGGGGGCCAATGCCAGCGATCTGCAGACTGACGACCTGCAAGGCGGCTTCATCAACCTGGGCTCGATGAACATCTACGACCCGGTTTCGCCACAGCGCCCGACCATGGATCAGCTACTGGGTGCCGAAGGGACCAACACCTACCCCGGTACTTCCAAGGCCAAGATCCGCCAGAGCGGCATTTATGCGGTGACTCGCTACAAACTCAGCGACCCGCTGACGTTGGTGCTCGGTGGGCGTAGCAGCAACTACAGCTACGACTATGAGCTAAACCGGTTCAACGGTGTGTCGCCAACCCCGGCTCATTCGCGGGAAAGCGGTGAGTTCACCCCCTATGGTGGCCTGATCTATGCGCTGAACGAGCAATGGTCGGCTTATCTGAGCTACGCCGATATCTTCAAGCCGCAGACCGAGCTGAGCGTGGACAACGCGCCGCTGAAACCTATCGTCGGCTCCAATTATGAGATGGGGCTGAAGGGCGAACTGTTCGACGGCCGCGTCAATACCAGCTTCGCGCTGTTCCAGGTCGACCAGGAAAACCGCGCCCAGGCCACTCTGTGCGGCGATAATGGCGGCGAGAATTGCTACGTAGCGGGTGGCAAGGTGCGCACCCAAGGTTTCGATGCCGAAATCAGCGGTGAAGTGCTGGACCGCATGCAATTGTTCGCTGGCTACACCTACACCCATACCGAGTACCGCAACGACCCAGCCGATGGCGAGTCGGAGGCCGGCGGCACCTTCAACACCTATACGCCCAAGCACCTGTTCCGGTTTTGGGCGGATTACAACTTGCCTGGCGAACTGGACCCGTGGACCGTGGGTGCTGGCGCCAACATCCAGAGCCGCAACTACCACGGCAACTTTGGTGGTACGGACGGGGTAGGGAAGATCGAGCAGGCGGGGTACGCCATCTGGAACGCTCGGGTGGCCTACCAGATCAACAAGAACTTCAGCGTTTCGTTGAACGGCAACAACCTGTTCGACAAGAAGTACTTCTCCAGCGTCGGTTGGCTGTATGCGGCCAACTACTACGGAGATCCGCGTAATTACACCTTGACCCTGCGAGCGGATTTCTAAAGCCAGCCACGATTGAGCTGTGGGAGTGGGCGTGCCCGCTCCTACAGGGGTTTGCTGAGGCAGCAGTTCAACAAAGTGCAGGCGAAAAAAAACCGACCATAAGGTCGGTTTTTTCCGGATTTTGGTGCCCCGAGGGAGACTCGAACTCCCACTCCTTTCGAAAACGGATTTTGAATCCGCCGCGTCTACCAATTCCGCCATCAGGGCAGTGGCGCGCAGTATAGAGAGCTGCCGCTGGTCGGTCAATCGGCTTTCATGGTCAATTTTCACACATTGGGCTAAACTTCCCGGCCCTGCCGAACCGAACATCATCATGCGCGTCGCCGATTTCTCCTTCGAACTCCCTGATTCCCTGATCGCCCGCCACCCGTTGGCCGAGCGCCATGGCAGCCGTCTGCTGGTGCTCGATGGGCCGACCGGCGCGCTTTCGCACCGGCAATTCCCCGACCTGCTCGACTACCTGCGCCCCGGCGACCTGATGGTGTTCAACAATACCCGGGTGATCCCAGCGCGGTTGTTTGGCCAGAAAGCCTCCGGCGGCAAGCTGGAAGTGCTGGTCGAGCGCGTGCTCGACAGCCACCGGGTGCTGGCCCATGTGCGTGCCAGCAAGGCGCCGAAAGTGGGCGCGGTCATCCTCATCGATGGCGGTGGCGAGGCCGAGATGGTCGCGCGCCACGATACGCTGTTCGAACTGCGCTTCACCGAAGAAGTGCTGCCGCTGCTCGACCGTGTCGGCCACATGCCGCTACCGCCGTACATCGACCGGCCCGACGAGGGCGCCGACCGTGAACGCTACCAGACTGTGTACGCCCAGCGCGCCGGTGCGGTCGCCGCGCCTACCGCAGGCCTGCACTTCGACGAGGCGCTGCTTGAAAAGATCGCCGCCAAGGGCGTCGAGCGAGCCTTCGTCACCTTGCACGTGGGCGCCGGCACCTTCCAGCCGGTGCGGGTCGACAAGATCGAAGACCACCACATGCATAAAGAGTGGCTCGAAGTGGGCCAGGATGTGGTCGATGCCATCGAGGCCTGTCGGGCCCGTGGTGGTCGAGTGGTTGCGGTCGGCACCACCAGCGTGCGCTCGCTGGAGAGCGCCGCGCGCGATGGCGTGCTCAAGGCCTTCAGTGGCGATACCGACATCTTCATCTACCCGGGCCGGCCGTTCCATGTGGTCGATGCCCTGGTCACCAACTTCCACCTGCCGGAGTCCACGCTGCTGATGCTGGTCTCGGCCTTCGCCGGCTACCCCGAGACCATGGCCGCCTACGCGGCGGCGGTCGAGCACGGGTACCGCTTCTTCAGTTACGGTGATGCCATGTTCATCACCCGCAATCCGGCGCCACGCGGCCCCGAGGATCAAGCATGAGTCGCACCTGTCGAATGTCCTTCGAACTGCTGGCCACCGACGGCAAGGCCCGTCGTGGTCGCATCACCTTCCCACGCGGTACCGTGGAAACCCCGGCGTTCATGCCGGTGGGCACCTATGGCACGGTCAAGGGCATGCTGCCACGCGATATCGAGGCCATTGGTGCCGAGATGATCCTCGGCAACACCTTCCACCTGTGGCTGCGCCCAGGTACCGAGGTGATCAAGAAGCACAACGGCCTGCACGATTTCATGCAGTGGAAAGGCCCGATCCTCACCGATTCCGGTGGCTTCCAGGTGTTCAGCCTGGGTGCCATGCGCAAGATCAAGGAAGAGGGCGTGACCTTCGCCTCGCCGGTCGATGGCTCGAAGGTGTTCATGGGCCCTGAAGAGTCGATGCAGGTGCAACGTGACCTGGGCTCGGACGTGGTGATGATCTTCGACGAGTGCACCCCGTACCCGGCCGAGCACGATGTGGCGCGCACCTCCATGGAGCTGTCGCTGCGCTGGGCTCAGCGTTCGAAGAACGCTCACGCCGACAACACCGCGGCGTTGTTCGGCATCGTTCAGGGCGGCATGTACCAGGACCTGCGCATGCGCTCGCTCGAAGGCCTGGAAAACATCGGTTTCGATGGCCTGGCCATCGGTGGCCTGTCGGTGGGCGAGCCCAAGCACGAAATGATCAAGGTGCTGGACTACCTGCCGGGCCAGATGCCTGCTGACAAACCTCGTTACCTTATGGGGGTAGGCAAACCGGAAGATCTCGTTGAGGGTGTGCGCCGCGGCGTCGACATGTTCGACTGCGTGATGCCGACGCGTAACGCGCGCAACGGTCATCTGTTCGTCGATACAGGGGTGATCAAGATCCGCAATGCGTTCCATCGCCATGATGAATCGCCGCTGGATCCGACCTGTGACTGCTACACCTGCACCAACTTCTCGCGCGCCTATCTGCATCACCTGGACAAGTGCGGCGAAATGCTGAGCAGCATGCTGAATACCATCCACAACTTGCGCCATTACCAGCGCTTGATGGCCGGTTTACGCGAGGCTATTCAACAGGGTAAATTGGCCGCCTTTGTCGACGCCTTCTACGCCAAGCGCGGGCTTCCTGTTCCGCCCTTGGACTGACTGTCCGCATCCATTATTAGAAAATTACATTAGGAGTGCCCAATGAGCTTCTTCATCCCCGCCGCATACGCGGACGCTGCAGCACCTGCCGCTGGCCCAGCCGGTACCGGCTTCGAGTGGATCTTCCTGGTCGGTTTCCTGGTCATCTTCTACCTGATGATCTGGCGCCCACAGGCCAAGCGCGCCAAAGAGCAGAAGAACCTGCTGAGCAACTTGCAGAAGGGTGACGAAGTTGTCACCAACGGCGGCATCGCCGGCAAGATCGTCAAGGTTTCCGATGACTTCGTGGTACTGGAAGTGTCCGACACCGTCGAGCTGAAGTTCCAGAAGGGCGCGATCGCTGCGACCCTGCCAAAAGGTACGCTCAAGGCTATCTGAGTTACCGGTTTTATTTTCCAGTCGGGGCGCGCAACGCGCCCCGCGTCTTGAACGGGCGGCGTGATGCTGAACAAATACCCTCTGTGGAAATATGCACTGATCGTGCTGGTACTGGTGGTCGGTTTCATTTATTCCGCTCCCAACCTTTACCCGGATGACCCGGCGGTACAGATCAGCGGTGCCAGCTCGGCGCTGCAGGTGAACCAGGCCGACCTCGATCGCGTCAGCAAGGCGCTGGTCGATGCCAAAATCACCGTCAAGGGCGCCAGCCTGGGTGAGAAGGGCAGCGGGCTGATCCGCCTGACCAATCAGGAAGACCAACTGCCAGCCAAAGATGTCGTGCGCAAGGCACTGGGCGATGATTACGTCGTGGCCCTCAACCTGGCTCAGACTACCCCGCAATGGCTGCGCAACCTGGGTGCAAGCCCGATGAAGCTGGGCCTGGACCTGTCCGGTGGTGTGCACTTCCTGCTGGAAGTGGACATGGACAAGGCCATGACTGCCCGCATGAAAGTCTACGAAGGCGAGGTCAAGACCTTGCTGCGCAAAGAGCGCATCCGCTACCGCAGCCTGCCTCAGCAGGATGGCGGCATCATGCTGGGCTTCGCTGACGATGCTACCCGCGAACAGGCACGTGTCCTGATCCGCAAGAATTTCAATGATTTCGACCTGACCACCACCGAGCGCAACGAGCTTGCGGTGCTGCGTCTGGCGCTGACCCAGGCGAAAGTCGCCGAGATCCGCGAATACTCGATCAAGCAGAACCTTACCACCGTGCGCAACCGCGTGAACGAGCTGGGCGTGGCTGAGCCGCTGGTACAGCGCCAGGGCGCCAACCGCATCGTGGTCGAGCTGCCAGGCGTGCAGGACACTGCCGAAGCCAAGCGTATCCTCGGTAAAACCGCCAACCTGGAGTTCCGCTTCGGTGCCGAGCCGGGCGCTTCCAAGGCCACTACCGAAGTGTTCGAGTTCCGTGAAGGCGGCCGTTCCGCCCCGGTCGAGCGCGGCCTGATCATTACCGGTGACCAGGTTACCGACGCCCAGGCCAGCTTTGACGAGCACGGCCGCCCGCAAGTGAACATCCGCCTGGATGGCCACGGTGGCGAGCTGATGAGCCGCGCTACCCGCAGCAACGTCGGTCGCAGCATGGCGGTGATCTTCATCGAGCAGAAGCCGGTCACTCGCTATGTGAAGCAGACCGTCGACGGCGTCGAGAAGGACGTTGCCGTACAAAGCTTCGTGGAAGAGAAGAAAATCATCAGCCTGGCGACCATCCAGTCGCCGCTGGGCAGCCAGTTCCGCATCACCGGCCTGAACGGCCAGGGCGAATCGTCGGAGCTGGCCCTGCTGCTGCGTGCCGGTGGTCTGGCCGCGCCAATGTACTTCGCTGAAGAACGTACCATTGGCCCAAGCCTGGGTGCTGACAACATCACCAAGGGTATCGATGCGTCGCTGTGGGGCATGTTGTTCGTCTCGCTGTTCATCATCGCCATCTACCGCGGCTTCGGCGTGATCGCCACCATCGCCCTGGCGGGCAACATGGTGCTGCTGCTGGCGCTGATGTCGCTGCTGGGTGCCACCCTGACCCTGCCGGGTATCGCCGGTATCGTGTTGACCATGGGTATGGCGGTGGACGCCAACGTGCTGATCTTCTCGCGTATTCGCGAAGAGCTCAAAGCCGGCATGTCGGTGCAGCGCGCCATCCACGAAGGTTTCAACCGCGCCTACACCGCGATCATCGACGCCAACCTGACCAGCCTGCTGGTCGGCGGCATCCTGTTCGCCATGGGGACCGGCCCGGTCAAGGGCTTTGCGGTCACCATGTCTCTCGGGATTTTCACCTCGATGTTCACCGCCGTCATGGTGACCCGTGCAATGGTCAACCTGACCTGCGGCGGGCGTGACATCAAGAAGCTGTGGGTTTGAGGGAGCTGCGATGAAAACCATCAATTTCATGGGCGTACGCAATGTCGCGTTCGCCATTACCGTGCTCCTCACCGTGCTGGCGCTGTTCAGCTGGTGGCAGAAAGGCCTGAACTTCGGCCTGGACTTCACCGGTGGTACGCTGATCGAGCTGACCTACGAGCGCCCGGCCGACCTCAAGGCGGTGCGGGCCGAGCTGGTCGATTCGGGCTTCCACGAGGCGGTGGTGCAGAGCTTTGGCGCTACCACCGACCTGCTGGTGCGTATGCCGGGCGATGACCCACAGCTGGGCAACAAGGTAGCTGCCGCGCTGCAGAAGGCTGGCGGCGACAACCCGGCAACCCTCAAGCGTGTCGAGTTCGTCGGCCCGCAGGTGGGTGAAGAGCTGCGCGACCAGGGTGGCATGGGCATGCTCCTGGCCCTGGGCGGCATCCTTATCTACCTGGCCTTCCGCTTCCAGTGGAAGTTCGCCGTGGGTGCGATCATCTCGCTGATCCATGACGTGGTGGTGACCCTGGGTATCCTGTCGTTCTTCCAGATCACCTTCGACCTGACGGTGCTGGCGGCGGTGCTGGCGATCATTGGCTACTCGCTCAACGACACCATCGTCGTGTTCGACCGTGTGCGTGAGAACTTCCGCGTCATGCGCAAGGCCTCGCTGATCGAGAACATCAACGTTTCCACCACCCAGACCCTGCTGCGTACCATCGCTACCTCGGTTTCGACCTTGTTGGCCATTGCCGCGCTGCTGTTCTTTGGTGGTGACAACCTGTTCGGCTTCTCGCTGGCCTTGTTCATCGGCGTCATGGCCGGTACCTACTCGTCGATCTACATCGCCAACGTGGTACTGATCTGGCTGAACCTGAACAGCGAAGACCTCATCCCGCCGACCAAGGCAGAGGGCGTGGACGAGCGTCCATAAGCTTCTGTTCCACGCCGTTTGGCGGCCCGAAAGGCGCGAGTATTGAACTCGCGCCTTTTTTTTTGCTCCAAGGCTGGGAGAAGCGGGTGGGACCCGCAAGTATGATCAGGAGGTTCATGTGAACAAATCAATGCTGGTGGGTGCGGTACTGGGTGCTGTCGGTGTGACTGCCGGAGGTGCTGTCGCGACCTACAGCTTGGTCAACAAGGGGCCTGAGTATGCGCAGGTTACCGACGTGCAGCCGATCAAACAGCAGGTAAAAACCCCGCGCGAGGTCTGCAAGGACGTCGCCGTCACACGCCAGGCGCCGGTCAAGGACCAGCACCAGATTGCAGGTACCGTGGTGGGTGCCATTGCCGGCGGCCTGCTGGGTAACCAGATTGGTGGCGGTACCGGCAAGAAAATCGCCACCGTGGCTGGTGCGGTAGGTGGTGGTTATGCCGGTAACAAGGTGCAGGAGGGCATGCAGGAGCGTGACACCTACACCACCACGCAAACCCGCTGCAACACGGTCAACGACATCAGTGAGAAGGTGGTGGGCTACAACGTCACCTACTCCATTGGTGATCAGGTAGGCAAGGTGAAGATGGACCGTGAGCCGGGCTCGACCATTCCGCTGGACAAGAATGGCAAGTTGATCCTGAGCGAAGCGGGTCAGTAAGCCGTACGCCGTTTGCCCCCGCAAGTATCGCGCAAGGCCGGGGGAGAGGGCGCCGGGCACAAAAAAAGCACCCCGAGGGGTGCTTTTTGCGTTTCGGCAATCTGCGGTTAGCGCTTCATGCTTTCTGGCAGGTGCGGCTGGATAGCGGTCAGCACGGCCTTGAAGCACTTGATGTTGCCTGCAACGATGTGGCCCTTGTCGAGGAAGTCGTGGCCACCGTTGAAGTCGCTCACCAGGCCGCCGGCTTCCTGGATCAGCAGTACGCCAGCTGCCATGTCCCATTCCGACAGGCCCGACTCCCAGAAGGCATCGAAGCGGCCAGCGGCCACATAGGCCAGGTCCAGGCTGGCGGAGCCTGCACGGCGGATGCCGGCGGTCTGGCCAGTCAGGGCGCGGAACATGCCCAGGTAGTTGTCCATGTCGGCCATCTGGCCGTCACGGAACGGGAAACCGGTACCGAGCAGGGCGCCTTCCAGGCTGGTGCGCGAGCTGACACGCAGGCGACGACCGTTGAGTTGGGCGCCACGGCCACGGCTGGCGGTGAATTCTTCCTGGCGTACTGGGTCGAGTACCACGGCGTGTTCAAGGCGACCGCGGTATTTGCACGCGATGCTGACGGCGAAGTGGGGGATGCCGCGCAGGAAGTTGGTGGTGCCGTCCAGTGGGTCGATGATCCACAGGTAGTCTTTGCCTTCTTCGCCGGTGCCCGCGTGCATGCCCGTCTCTTCACCCTGGATGGAGTGGTTCGGGTAGGCCTTGCGCAGCGCGTCGACGATTTTCTGCTCGGCGGCACGATCAACCTCGGAAACGTAGTCCTTAGCCTCTTTCTCGTCCACCTTGATGCTATCCAGGCGTTCGATGGAGCGGAAAATCAGTTCACTGGCGCTGCGAGCGGCGCGCAGGGCGATATTCAGCATAGGCTGCATGGGCGGGTCACCTGGAGATGTTAAAGAAGAAAGCCGATCATTCTAGCAGAAAACTTTGGCGGCAGAAGTGTCACATTTGCTTTCATGGCGTTACGTCTGTCGGTTCTGTAAGATCGAAGGCCCTGATTCCTGCATCTGTGAGCACAACACCTTGCTGCAAAATATTCGTGTTGTTCTGGTCAATACCAGCCACCCCGGCAACATCGGCGGCGCTGCGCGTGCCATGAAAAACATGGGCTTGTCGCGTCTGGTGCTGGTGCAGCCGAAAGAATTCCCCGCCGTGGATGCCAGCGCCCGTGCATCGGGCGCCGACGATGTGCTGGATAACGCCCTGGTGGTCGACAGCCTCGAGCAGGCACTGGTCGGCTGCAACCTGGTGATGGGCACCAGCGCCCGCGAGCGCAGCATTCCCTGGCCGTTGATCGGCCCGCGCGAGTGCGGGGCCAAGGCGGTGGAGCATGCCAATGGCGGCGAGGAGATCGCCCTGGTGTTCGGGCGCGAGCACGCCGGCCTGACCAACGAAGAACTGCAGCGATGTCACTTCCACGTGCACATTCCCTCCAACCCCGACTTTAGTTCGCTGAACCTGGCCGCTGCTGTGCAAGTGCTCTCTTACGAGGTGCGCATGGCCTGGCTGGCTGCCGGTGAAGCACCCGAAAAAGTCGAGAAGGTTGACGCCACCGAGCTGGCGACCATGGACGAAATGGAGCTGTTCTACGACCACCTGGAGAAAACCCTGGTGGGCATCGGCTTCCTCGACCCCGAAAAGCCCAAGCACCTGATGCCGCGCCTGCGCCGGCTGTATGGGCGGGTGGCGGTCGAGCGTTCGGAAATGAGCATTTTGCGCGGCATCCTGACCGAGACCCAGAAAGTGGTCCGGGGCGAGCCGCATAAACGGAAGGACTGATAGATGTTCGAACGCCTGCGTGAAGATATTCAAAGCGTATTCCACCGTGACCCGGCTGCGCGCAATGCCTTCGAGGTGCTCACCTGCTACCCCGGCATGCACGCCATCTGGCTGCACCGGCTGGGCAACGCCCTGTGGAAGCGTGATTTCAAATGGCTGGCCCGCCTGGTGTCGAACTTTGGCCGTTGGCTGACCGGCATCGAGATCCATCCCGGCGCCACCATCGGTCGGCGCTTTTTCATTGACCACGGCATGGGCATCGTCATTGGCGAAACCGCCGAAATTGGCGATGACGTCACCCTTTACCAGGGTGTGACGCTGGGCGGTACCAGCTGGAATAAAGGCAAGCGCCACCCCACCCTGGAAAACGGTGTGGTGGTAGGGGCGGGGGCCAAGGTGCTGGGGCCGTTCACCGTCGGTGCCGGGGCCAAGATCGGCTCCAACGCCGTGGTGACCAAGGCGGTGCCGGCCGGGGCCACGGCGGTGGGTATTCCCGGGCGAATCATCGTCAAGAGCGAAGACACCGAAGTCGAGGCCAAGCGCAAGGCCATGGCCGAGAAGATCGGCTTCGATGCCTACGGTGTCAGCGGCGACATGCCCGACCCGGTGGCGCGTGCCATCGGCCAGATGCTCGACCATCTGCAGGCGGTCGACGAGCGGTTGGAGGGTATGTGCGGTGCCCTGACCAAGATGGGCAGTGACTACTGCGCCAAGGAACTGCCGGCCTTGCCGGAGGATGACTTCACCGAAGCCGCCCTGGTGGCCAAGCGCGACACTCAGTCGCATTGATTGCGCCGCACTGAAATCATAGTGACATACGGGGCGTGTGCTCACGCCCCTCGTCTGCTACAATCGCGCCCGCCTCCCGATGCCAAACCCGACTAAAGCACTAGGTCTAATAGTTGACTTAAATGCTCGGGAATCGCATACTCGCACACATCCCGAAACTCCCGTGGTACCCAATAGCCATGCGACTGACTACCAAAGGCCGATACGCCGTGACCGCCATGCTTGACCTGGCGTTGCACGCGCAGCATGGGCCGGTGTCTTTGGCCGACATTTCCGAGCGCCAGGGCATTTCCCTCTCTTATCTGGAGCAGCTGTTCGCCAAGCTGCGCCGCAGCAGCCTGGTTTCCAGTGTGCGCGGTCCAGGCGGTGGCTATCAGCTGTCGCGAGGCATGGAAACCATCCAGGTGGCCCAGGTCATCGATGCGGTCAACGAATCGGTCGATGCTACCCGCTGCCAGGGTCTCGGGGACTGCCATGCCGGTGATACCTGCCTGACCCACCACTTGTGGTGCGACCTCAGCCAGCAGATCCATGAATTCCTCAGCGGCATCAGCCTGGCCGACCTCGTCATGCGCCGTGAGGTGCAGGAAGTCGCCCAGCGCCAGGACCTGCGTCGTGTCGCAGGCCGAACCGCCCAGTTGGACAAGATTGAGACGTCCGCCGTCGATTGATCCCTTTGGGACGACGAGCGACGCCACCGCCTGATAGGAGAGACAAATGAAGTTGCCGATCTACCTTGATTACTCCGCGACCACCCCGGTCGACCCACGCGTGGCCCAGAAGATGGCCGACTGCCTGCTGGTTGACGGGAACTTCGGTAACCCGGCTTCGCGTTCCCACGTATTCGGCTGGAAAGCCGAAGAAGCGGTCGAGAACGGTCGCCGCCAGGTTGCCGAGCTGATCAATGCCGATCCGCGCGAAATCGTCTGGACCAGCGGTGCTACCGAGTCCGACAACCTCGCACTCAAAGGCGTCGCGCACTTCTATCAGACCAAGGGCAAGCACATCATCACCTCCAAGATCGAGCACAAGGCGGTCCTGGATACCGCTCGCCAGCTGGAGCGTGAAGGTTTCGAAGTCACCTACCTTGAGCCAGGCGAAGACGGCATCGTCACCCCGGCCATGGTAGAGGCGGCGCTGCGCGACGACACCATCCTGGTCTCGCTGATGCACGTGAACAACGAAGTTGGCTCGATCAACGACATCGCCGCCATCGGTGAGCTGACCCGCTCGCGCGGCGTACTGTTCCACGTCGACGCCGCCCAGTCGGCCGGCAAGGTCGAAATCGACCTGCAAAAGCTCAAGGTCGACCTGATGTCGTTCTCGGCTCACAAGGTCTACGGCCCTAAAGGCATCGGTGCGCTGTACGTCAGCCGCAAGCCGCGTGTACGCCTGGAAGCCATCATTCACGGTGGCGGCCATGAGCGCGGCATGCGTTCGGGCACCCTGCCAACCCACCAGATCGTCGGCATGGGCGAAGCGTTCGCCATCGCCAAGCAGGAAATGGTTGCGGAAAACGCGCGCATCAAGGCCCTGAGCGACCGCTTCTTCAAGCAGGTCTCGGACCTTGAAGAGCTGTACGTCAACGGCAGCCAGACTGCCCGTGTTCCGCACAACCTGAACCTGAGTTTCAACTACGTCGAAGGTGAATCGCTGCTGATGTCGCTGAAGGACATCGCCGTATCGTCCGGTTCGGCCTGCACCTCGGCATCGCTGGAGCCGTCGTACGTACTGCGCGCTCTGGGCCGCAACGACGAGCTGGCGCACAGCTCGATCCGCTTCTCCTTCGGCCGTTTCACCACCGAAGAAGAAGTCGACTACGCCGCGCAGAAAGTCTGCGAGGCCGTCAACAAACTGCGTGAGCTGTCGCCGCTGTGGGACATGTACAAAGACGGCGTTGACATCTCCAAGATCGAGTGGGCCGCCCACTAAGCAGTCGCCGGCAAGAGCGGCTCCCTGATGAGGAAGGAATTGCACCATGGCATACAGTGAAAAGGTCATCGACCACTACGAAAACCCACGCAACGTCGGCAAGATGAATGCCGAGGACCCGGATGTCGGTACCGGCATGGTCGGCGCCCCAGCGTGCGGTGACGTGATGCGTCTGCAGATCAAGGTCAACGAGCAAGGCGTTATCGAAGACGCCAAGTTCAAGACCTACGGCTGCGGTTCGGCCATCGCTTCCAGCTCCCTCGCCACCGAGTGGATGAAGGGCAAGACCCTGGACGAAGCCGAAACCATCAAGAACACCCAGCTGGCCGAAGAACTGGCGTTGCCGCCGGTCAAGATCCACTGCTCGGTACTCGCCGAGGATGCCATCAAGGCAGCCGTGCGCGATTACAAGCAGAAGAAAGGCTTGATCTAAGTCGCCTGCGAGGTAAGGAGTTCTGATGGCTATCAGCATGACAGAAGCCGCCGCCAACCACATTCGCCGCTCCCTCGACGGGCGCGGCAAAGGTGAGGGCATTCGCCTGGGCGTGCGCACCACCGGTTGCTCGGGCCTGGCCTACGTGCTGGAGTTCGTCGACGAACTGGCGGACGAAGACCAGGTGTTCGAAAACCACGGCGTCAAGGTGATCATCGATCCCAAGAGCCTGGTCTACCTCGACGGCACCGAGCTGGATTTCGTCAAGGAAGGGTTGAACGAAGGCTTCAAGTTCAACAACCCCAACGTGCGCGGTGAGTGTGGCTGCGGCGAAAGCTTCAACGTTTGAGGCTGGCTGTGGGTACTCCTTGTCATTACGCATTGTTTGACCTCCAGCCAAGCTTCCGCCTGGATCTCGACAAGCTGGCCACTCGCTATCGCGAGCTGGCCCGCGAAGTCCATCCCGACCGCTTTGCCGACGCCTCCGAGCGAGAGCAACGTATAGCGCTGGAAAAATCCGCGGCCCTCAACGACGCCTACCAGACGCTGCGCAGTGCGCCGCGTCGCGCGCGCTACCTGCTGGCCATCAGCGGCCACGAAGTGCCCCAGGAGGTCACGGTCCACGACCCCGACTTCCTGCTGCAGCAGATGCAGTGGCGTGAAGAGCTCGAAGAGCTGCAGGACGAAGCCGACCTTGATGGTGTCGGTGTGTTCAAGAAGCGCCTGAAGGTTGCCCAGGACACGCTGAACGAGGACTTTGCCGCCTGCTGGGATGCCCCAGGCGAGCGCGACAAGGCCGAGCGCCTGATGCGCCGCATGCAGTTCCTCGACAAGCTCGCCCAAGAAGTGCGCCAACTGGAAGAGCGCCTCGACGATTAACCCGGTGCTGCCCGTGATGGCACCTAAGGTATTCAGATAAGCATGGCCCTACTGCAGATTGCCGAACCCGGTCAAAGCCCTCAGCCGCACCAGCGCCGCCTGGCGGTGGGGATCGACCTGGGTACCACCAACTCTCTGGTCGCTGCATTGCGCAGCGGTCGTAGCGAGCCCCTGCCTGACGCGCAGGGTAACGTCATTCTGCCGTCCGCGGTGCGCTACCTCGAAGGGCGCAACGAAGTGGGGCAGGCAGCGCGTGATGCCGCTTCCAGCGACCCGCTGAACACCGTGCTGTCGGTCAAGCGCCTGATGGGGCGCGGCCTGGCCGACGTCAAGCAACTGGGCGAGCAGCTGCCGTACCGCTTTGTTGGTGGTGAGTCGCACATGCCGTTCATCGACACTGTCCAAGGGCCGAAAAGCCCGGTGGAAGTGTCTGCCGATATCCTCAAGGTGCTGCGCGAGCGCGCCGAAGCGACCTTGGGTGGCGAACTGGTAGGTGCGGTGATTACCGTGCCCGCCTATTTCGATGACGCCCAGCGCCAGGCCACCAAGGACGCTGCGCGCCTGGCGGGGCTGAACGTGCTGCGCCTGCTCAACGAGCCCACTGCGGCTGCAGTGGCCTACGGCCTGGACCAGAACGCCGAAGGCGTGGTGGCCATCTATGACCTGGGCGGCGGCACCTTCGATATTTCCATCCTGCGCCTGACCGCTGGTGTCTTCGAAGTGCTTGCCACCGGTGGTGATACCGCCTTGGGTGGCGACGATTTCGACCACGCCATTGCCGGCTGGATCATCGAGCAGGCTGGCTTGTCGTCCGACTTGGACCCAGCTACCCAGCGCGCATTGTTGCAAACCGCCTGCGCGGCCAAGGAAGCGTTGACTGACACCGATGTGGTCGGTGTCAGCCATGGCGCCTGGCAGGGCGAGCTGAGCCGCGCCGCCTTCGAAGCCATGATCGAACCGCTGGTTGCCCGCAGCCTCAAGGCTTGCCGCCGCGCCGTGCGCGACAGTGGCGTCGAGCTGGAAGAAGTCAGCGCCGTGGTCATGGTCGGTGGTTCGACTCGCGTCCCGCGTGTGCGTGAAGCCGTGGGCGCGTTGTTCGGGCGCACCCCGTTGACGTCGATCGACCCCGACCAGGTGGTGGCCATCGGCGCCGCCATCCAGGCCGACACCCTGGCTGGCAACCGCCGTGAAGGTGGTGAACTGCTGCTGCTCGATGTCATCCCGTTGTCGCTTGGCCTTGAAACCATGGGCGGGTTGATGGAGAAGGTGATCCCGCGCAACACCACCATTCCGGTGGCCCGCGCCCAGGAGTTCACCACGTACAAGGATGGCCAGTCGGCCATGATGATCCATGTGCTGCAGGGCGAGCGCGAGCTGATCAGCGACTGCCGCTCGCTGGCCCGCTTCGAGCTGCGTGGTATTCCGGCCATGGTGGCCGGCGCGGCAAAAATTCGCGTTACCTTCCAGGTGGACGCCGATGGCCTGCTCAGTGTCGCCGCCCGCGAGCTGGGTTCGGGCGTGGAAGCCAGCATCCAGGTCAAGCCGTCCTACGGCCTGACCGACGGCGAAATCGCCCGCATGCTGAAAGACTCCTTCGAGCATGCCGGTTCCGACAAGCACGCCCGCCAGTTGCGCGAGCACCAGGTGGACGGCGAGCGCCTGCTCGAAGCGGTACAGGGCGCCCTGGACGCCGATGGCGAACGCCTGCTCAGCAGTGACGAGCGCGACGCCATTGCATTCCAGATGCAAGAACTACGTGATTTGCTGGCCGGCACCGATGGCGCTGCCATCGAGCAACAGACCAAGCGTCTGTCGCAGGTGACCGATGCTTTTGCCGCCCGTCGCCTTGATTCGACGGTCAAAGCCGCACTGGCCGGGCGCAACCTGAATGAGATCGAGGAGTAACCGATGCCGCTGGTGACATTCCTGCCGCATGAGAAGTTTTGCCCGGAAGGGCTGACCGTGGAGGTGCCGACCGGGACCAACATCCTGGAACTGGCCCACGATCATCACATCGAGATGGAAAGCGCCTGCGGCGGTGTCAAGGCCTGCACCACTTGCCACTGCATCGTACGCAAGGGTTTCGACTCGCTTGAAGAAGCCGACGAGCTGGAAGAGGACATGCTGGACAAGGCCTGGGGCCTGGAAGCGCAGTCGCGCCTTGGCTGCCAGGTGGTCGTCGCTGACGAAGACCTGACCATCGAGATCCCCAAGTATTCGCTCAACCACGCTGCCGAAGCACCGCACTGAGGATCTGTACATGAGTCTGAAATGGGTTGATGTACTTGAGATCGCAATCCAGCTTGCAGAAAGCAAGCCGGAGGTCGATCCTCGTTATGTGAATTTCGTAGACCTGCACCGTTGGGTGCTGGCATTGCCAGAATTCAGCGACGATCCGTCACGCGGCGGTGAGAAAGTGCTCGAGGCCATCCAGGCTGCCTGGATCGACGAAGCCGACTAAGCGTCACTTGCAGGTTAGGCAATCCCCCAGAACCCGCGTATAATTCGCGGGTTTAATTTTTCGTAACACTCATATTCTGGAGTTTTCCATGGCTGTTCAACGTACTTTCTCGATCATCAAGCCTGACGCCGTTGCCAAAAACGTCATCGGCAAGATCACCACTCGCTTCGAAGAAGCTGGCCTGAAAATCGTTGCCTCGAAAATCAAGCAACTGTCCAAAGCCGAAGCCGAAGGCTTCTACGCTGAGCACAGCGCTCGCGGCTTCTTCGGTGACCTGGTTGCCTTCATGACTTCCGGTCCAGTTGTTGTTCAGGTTCTGGAAGGCGAAAACGCCATCGCTCTGAACCGTGAGCTGATGGGCGCTACCAACCCTAAAGAAGCTGCTGCCGGCACCATCCGTGCTGACTTCGCCGAGTCGATCGACGCCAACGCCGTTCACGGTTCGGACTCCGAAGCTGCCGCTGCTCGCGAAATCGCTTACTTCTTCGCTGCTACCGAGGTAACCACTCGCTAAGCGAAAGCTTACGGGTGAGGGTGAATCCATGACGACATCTACTGGCAAAATCAACCTGTTGGGCCTGACCCAGCCGGAAATGGAACAATTCTTCGACTCTATCGGGGAGAAGCGCTTCCGTGCCGGCCAGGTGATGAAATGGATTCACCATTTTGGCGTGTCCGACTTTGCGGCCATGACCAACGTAGGCAAGGTCTTGCGCGAAAAGCTCGAGGCCGTTGCCGAGATTCGCCCACCGGAAGTGGTCAGTGAAGACATTTCCGCCGACGGCACCCGCAAATGGGTGATCCGCGTTGCCTCCGGCAGCTGCGTCGAGACCGTCTACATTCCTACCGACGACCGCGGTACCCTGTGCGTATCGTCGCAAGCCGGCTGTGCCCTGGACTGCAGTTTCTGCTCCACCGGCAAGCAAGGCTTCAACAGCAACCTCACCGCCGCCGAAGTGATCGGCCAGGTGTGGCTTGCCAACAAATCCTTCGGGACCGTCCCTGCCAAAGTCGACCGCGCGATTACCAACGTGGTGATGATGGGCATGGGCGAGCCCTTGCTGAACTTCGACAACGTCATCGCCGCCATGAAAATCATGATGGATGACCTTGGCTATGGCATTTCCAAGCGTCGCGTCACGCTGTCCACCTCGGGCGTGGTACCGATGATCGACGAACTGGCCAAGCACATCGACGTGTCGCTGGCCCTTTCGCTGCACGCGCCGAACGACGAACTGCGCAACAAGCTGGTTCCGATCAACAAGAAGTACCCGCTGAAGGTGCTGCTGGAATCGTGCATGGGCTACATGTCTACCTTGGGCGGCAAGCGCGTGCTCACCGTCGAGTACACCTTGCTCAAGGACGTCAATGACCAGCCTGAGCATGCCGCGCAAATGATCGAGTTGCTGCGCGACGTACCGTGCAAGATCAACCTGATCCCGTTCAACCCGTTCCCGCATTCGGGCTACGAGCGGCCAAGCAACAACGCCATTCGTCGCTTCCAGGACCTGCTGCACCACGGTGGTTTCAACGTCACCACCCGTACCACCCGTGGCGACGACATCGACGCTGCCTGCGGCCAGCTGGTTGGCCAGGTCAACGACCGTACCCGCCGCAGTGAACGCTATATCGCTGTTCGCCAGCTTTCCGCAGACGTCGAGCTGCAAGACAGCGCCGCCAGCCACTGACCGGGACCTCGCCCATGAGCCTGCGCACCGCGCTGTCGATCCTTGCGCTTTCGCTGCTGGCCGGCTGCGTGTCGGGTGGCGTGGGCGACCCCCTGGCCAGTCGCCAGGGGAAGGTGGAAGCGGGGCGAGCTTATGTGCAGCTTGGCCTGGGTTATTTGCAACAGGGTTTGACCGAGCAGGCCAAGGCACCCCTGGGCAAGGCCTTGGCGCTGGATGGGCGGGATGCCGACGCGCACGCTGCCCTGGCGCTGGTGTTTCAGGCCGAAGGCGAACCGGCGCTGGCCGAAACGCACTTTCGCAAGGCCCTGCAGATCAGCAGCGGCGACACACGAATTAGCAACAATTACGGCAGTTTCCTTTATGCTCAGGGGCGATTTGCCGAGGCCGAGCAGATGTTTCGCCTGGCCAGTGCCGATACCCTGTATCCTGAGCGCTCACGGGTGTACGAGAACCTGGGCCTGACCGCCCTCAAGCTCGAGCGCCGCGACCAGGCGCATGCCTATCTGTTGAAAGCGTTGCAACTCAACCAGCGGCAACCGAAAGCGTTGCTGGAAATGGCTGAGTTGTCCTACGAAAACAGGCATTATGTGCCGGCCCGGGACTACTACGATCGTTTCAGCCAGTTGAGCGACCACGACGCCCGTAGCCTGCTGCTGGGCAGCCGCCTTGCCAGGGTGTTCGACGAGCAGGGCGCACTGGCCGAACTGGGCCAGCAATTACAACGACTTTATCCCGGTACGCCGGAATACCAGCAATACCTGTCGGAGCAACGATGAACGCCGCGCATCCCGAAGTAGCAGTAGCGCCTGGCCAGAACCCCGGTGAGCTTTTGCGCCTGGCCCGTGAGAAACGGGACTGGTCTCAAGCCGAGGTGGCCCGCAAGCTCAACCTCACTGTCAGTTCGTTGAACCACGTGGAAACCGGCGCCTTCGACAAGCTGCCCGGGCATACCTTCGCGCGTGGCTATATTCGCGCCTATGCCAAGTTGATGGAGCTCGACCAGGCCGCCCTGGTAGAGGCCTTCGACCGCTACACCGGTACTCACGCCAAGGGCAGCGAAGTGCATTCGCTGGGCCGCATCGAAGAGCCGGTGCGCCTGTCGCATAACATCCTGCGCGGCGTCAGCCTGCTGTTGCTGGTGGCCGTGGTCGGTGGCGGCTTCGTCTGGTGGCAGGACCAGGGCAGCCTGCGTGGCAAGGACCTGGCCAAGATTGCCCTGGAGCACGTCGAAGTCGAAAGCGCCGACGGCACCACCCAGATTCACCCGCTCGATGAGCCTGAAGACCAGGCCGTTTCCGTCGGCCAGCAGGCCGAAAGCGCGCCGTTGGCGCTGGAGCAGGGCGCAACCGAGCAGCCTGCCGCCGCCGCTGAACAGGCGCCGACCAGCGCGGCCCCAGCCGCTGCCGCAGTGCCGGCCCCGGCCGCGGGCCAGCAAGCACCCGCGCAACCCGCGCCTGCTGCTGCGCCTGCCCCGGTAGCACCGGTTACCCCAGCACCTGCCGCTGTTGCGCCTGCGGCGCCCGCGTCTACCGTGGTCGCCGCCGAGCCTGCCGCAATACCGGCTGGCAGTGCCAAGGTTGCCATCCAGTTCACCGCCGATTGCTGGACCCAGGTCAGCGACGGCAACGGCAAGGTGCTGTTCAGCGCCATCAAGCGCAAGGGGGACAACCTCGAGCTGACCGGCAAGCCGCCGTTCGCGGTGCGTCTGGGCTTTGCCCGTGGCGCCCAGGTCAGCTACAACGGCCAGGCCGTCGATGTTGCCCCGTTCACCAGTGGCGAGACCGCTCGCCTGAAGTTGGGACAGTAAGTCATGCACGGCGAATCTCCGATCAAACGTCGCGAATCCCGCAAAATTTGGGTCGGCAATGTGCCGGTGGGTGGTGACGCACCCATCGCGGTGCAGAGCATGACCAACACCGATACCAACGATGTAGCCGCCACCGTGGCGCAAATCCAGCGCCTGGTCGATGCCGGCGTGGACATCGTACGTGTCTCGGTACCGGACATGGACGCCGCCGAAGCCTTCGGCAAGATCAAGCAGCTGGTCAGCGTGCCGCTGGTCGCCGACATCCATTTCGACTACAAGATCGCTCTGCGCGTTGCTGAGCTGGGCGTCGATTGCCTGCGTATCAACCCAGGCAACATCGGCCGTGAAGACCGTGTGCGCGCCGTGGTCGATGCCGCCCGCGACCGTGGTATCCCGATCCGTATCGGGGTCAACGCCGGTTCCCTGGAAAAAGACCTGCAGAAGAAGTACGGCGAGCCAACCCCGGCAGCGCTGGTCGAGTCGGCCCTGCGCCACGTCGAGCACCTCGACCGCCTGGACTTCCAAGACTTCAAGGTCAGCGTCAAGGCCTCCGACGTGTTCATGGCCGTCGAAGCCTACCGGCTGCTGGCCAAGCAGATCGTGCAGCCGTTGCACTTGGGCATCACCGAAGCCGGTGGCCTGCGTTCGGGGACGGTGAAATCTGCCGTCGGCCTCGGTATGCTGCTGGCCGAAGGCATTGGCGATACCATCCGTATCTCGCTGGCGGCCGACCCGGTCGAAGAAGTGAAAGTCGGCTACGACATCCTCAAGTCGCTGCACCTGCGTTCGCGTGGCATCAACTTCATCGCCTGCCCGAGCTGCTCGCGGCAGAACTTCGATGTGGTCAAGACCATGAACGAGCTGGAAGGGCGCCTGGAAGACTTGCTGGTGCCGCTGGACGTGGCGGTGATCGGTTGCGTGGTCAACGGCCCAGGTGAAGCCAAGGAAGCCCATGTAGGCTTGACCGGCGGCACGCCGAACCTGATCTACATCGACGGCAAGCCTGCGCAGAAACTGACCAATGACAACCTGGTCGATGAGCTGGAAAAACTCATCCGCCAGAAAGCGGCCGAAAAGGTCGAGGCCGACGCGGCGCTGATCGTCCGTGGCTGACACACAGAATTCGTAAGGACTTTTCGTGAGCAAATCGCTGCAAGCCATCCGTGGAATGAACGACATCCTGCCAGAACAGTCGCCACTGTGGCGCTACTTCGAAGGCACCGTGGCCGGCCTGCTGGACACCTACGGGTACAGCCAGATCCGCACGCCGATCGTCGAGTTCACCGAGCTGTTCAAGCGCTCGATCGGTGAAGTGACCGACATCGTCGAAAAAGAGATGTACACCTTCGAGGACCGCAACGGCGATTCGCTGACCCTGCGCCCTGAAGGCACCGCCGCCTGCGTGCGCGCTGTGCTCGAACATGGCATCACCGGCAACGGCCAGGTGCAGAAACTGTGGTACATCGGGCAGATGTTCCGCCATGAGCGCCCGCAGAAGGGCCGCTACCGCCAGTTTCACCAGATTGGCGTGGAAGTGTTCAACCTGGACGGCCCGGACATCGACGCCGAGCTGATCATGCTGACCTGGCGCCTGTGGGGCCTGCTGGGTATCCAGGATGCGGTCAAGCTCGAACTCAACAGCCTGGGCACCAGTGAAGCCCGTGCACGCTACCGTGACGCGTTGGTCGAGTTCCTCTCGGCGCGCCTGGAGCAGTTGGACGAAGACAGTCAGCGCCGCCTGAAGAGCAACCCGCTGCGCATTCTCGACAGCAAGGACCAGAACACCCAGGCGGTGCTGGTTGGCGCTCCGAAGCTGGAAGACTACCTGGACGAAGAATCCCGCGTGCACTTCGAAGGCCTCAAGGCCCGCCTGGACGCCGCCGGTATTCCGTTCGTGATCAACACCAAGCTGGTGCGTGGCCTGGACTACTACAGCAAGACCGTGTTCGAGTGGGTGACCGACAAGCTCGGTGCCCAGGGCACCGTGTGTGCCGGTGGCCGCTACGATGGCCTGGTCGAGCAGATGGGCGGCAAGCCAACCACGGGTGTTGGTTTCGCCATGGGCATCGAGCGCCTGATCCTGCTGCTGGAAACCCTGGGCAAGGTGCCAGAGTCCATCAGCCGCCAGATCGACGTTTACCTGTGCGCCTTCGGCGAGCAGGCGGAACTGGCTGGCCTGCGCCTTTCCGAAGGCCTGCGCGACCGCCTGCCGGGCCTGCGCCTGGCAGTCAACGCCGGCGGTGGCAGTTTCAAGAGCCAGTTCAAGAAAGCCGACAAGAGCGGCGCGCTGTTCGCCCTGATCCTCGGCGACGACGAATTGGCCAAGCAAGAGATTGGCTTGAAGCCCCTGCGTGGCCAGGGCGAACAACAGAACATTGCCTGGGATGCTCTTGCAGAGCACCTGGAAACCGCGATCGCGCAGGCGTAACGCGGTTCAACAAGCGAATAGGCGAAAAGGAGTATTGGGGTGTCGAGTACCGATGATGATGACCTGGCAGGGGTCAAGGACTGGTGGAACCGCAACGGCAAGCCGCTGCTGACCGGCGCATTGCTGGCTGGCGTGGTGGTGCTGGGCTGGAATACCTGGCACAAGTACCAGAACAACCAGTCGCAAGGTGCCTCGCAGCTGTATCAGGCTTTGCTTGAAACCAGCCTGACGCCGACTGGCCAGCCAGACGCCACCAAGGTCGCGGAGCTGTCCGGCAAGCTCAAGAGCGAGTTCGGCGGCACCGCCTACGCCCAGTACGGCAGCCTGTTCGTGGCCAAGGTAGCGGTCGAGACCGGCAAGCTCGACGACGCTGCCGCCGAGCTGAAAAGCGTGCTGGACAAGCCGGCCGACGTGACCCTGGGCGAGATTTCGCGCCAGCGTCTGGCTCGCGTACTGGCCGCCCAGAACAAGGCCGAGGACGCCCTGAAGCTGCTTGACGGCGACGCCGACAAAGCCTTCCTGGCCAGCCGTGAAGAGTTGAAGGGTGACCTGCTGGTACAGCTGGGTCGCGCCGACGACGCGCACAGCGCTTACGAAAAAGCCAAGGCTGCGCTGTCCGATGACGCGGCGGTCGGTGGCCTGCAATTGAAGCTGGATGACCTGGCTAAAGGGGACGCGTAAGTGATCGGTTGGAAACATGCAGCAGTGCTGACCCTGGCCGTACTGGCCGCAGGTTGCAGCAGCAACAGCAAGAAGGAACTGCCCCCGGCCGAGCTGACCAAGTTCACCGAGGAAGTGGTACTGAAAAAGCAGTGGAGCCGTTCGATCGGTGACGGCCAGGGTAAAACCTACAACACCTTGGTACCGGCCATCGAAAACGACCGTATCTACGCTTCCGACGTCAATGGCGAAGTCTTTGCCCTTGATCGCATCACCGGTGACGTGGTGTGGAAGAAAGACCTGGAGCTGCAGGTTTCCGGCGCTGTTGGCGTGGGCTACGGCCTGGTCATGCTCGGTACCCTCAAGGGTGAAGTCATTGCCCTGGACTCCAGCACCGGTGAAGAGCGCTGGCGCTCCCGCGTGACCAGCGAAGTGCTGGCCCCACCGGCCAACAACGGTGATGTGGTGGTGGTACAGACCCAGGACGACCGCCTGATCGGCCTGGATGCCGCCACTGGCGACCGCCGCTGGATCTACGAAAACACCCCGGCCGTACTGACCCTGCGTGGCACCGGTGCGCCGATCGCCACCAACCGTCTGGCCATTGCCGGCCTGTCCACTGGCAAGGTGGTCGCGGTGGACATCAACAACGGCGTGCCGGTGTGGGAAAGCCGCGTGGCCATCCCGCAGGGCCGTTCCGAGCTGGACCGTGTGGTCGACATCGACGGCGGCCTGCTGCTGTCCGGTGAAACCCTCTACGTCAGCACCTACCAGGGCCGCGTAGCGGGCCTGGACCTGGAAAGCGGACGCGTGCTGTGGCAGCGCGATGCCTCCAGCTATGTGGGTGTCGCCCAGGGTTACGGCAACGTCTATGTCAGCGAAGCCTCGGGTACTGTCGAGAGTGTCGACGAGCGCTCTTCCAGCGCCCTGTGGAGCAACGACACCATGGCCCGCCGTCAGCTGTCGGCACCGGAAGTGTTCTCCAGCTACGTGGCTGTAGGGGACTTCGAAGGCTACCTGCACCTGCTGAGCCAGGTCGATGGCCGCTTCGTCGGCCGTGAGCGTATCGACAGCGATGGCCTGCGCGCCCGGCCACTTGTGGTCGGTGACACCATCTACGTCTTCGGCAACAGCGGCAAGCTCGAGGCACTGACCGTCCGCTGAAGCTATGCTTGGAGCCTTGGCGGGCTTCAAGCCGCGGCGTAGGAAACGCCGCCCGTACTCCGGCCGCTGCCTTGCAGCGGCCTTTGCATTTTCAAGAATTCGAGAGTGGAGAGCCGATGGTTCCCGTAATAGCCCTGGTGGGCCGCCCGAACGTCGGCAAATCCACCATGTTCAACCGCCTGACCAAAACCCGCGATGCCATCGTCGGTGACTTGTCGGGCCTGACCCGTGACCGCCAGTACGGTGACGCCACCTGGCAGGGTCGTTCCTTCATTTTGATCGACACCGGTGGTATCACCGGTGACGAAGTGGGCATGGACGAGAAAATGGCCGAGCAGTCGCTCATGGCCATCGAAGAAGCCGACTATGTGCTGTTTCTGGTCGATGCCCGTGCGGGCATGACCGCAGCAGACCAGATGATCGCCGAGCACCTGCGCAAGCGGAACAAGTCGGCGATTCTGGTTGCCAACAAGATCGACAACATCGACCCCGACGTTGCCCGCGCCGAATTCTCGCCAATGGGCATGGGTAACGCCATTCCGGTGGCGGGTTCCCAGGGCCGTGGTATCAATGCCCTGATGGAAGCCGTGCTCGGCCACCTGCCGCGTGATGCCGAAGACGAAGCCCTCGACCAGGAAGTCGCCGAAGGCGAGGAAGCCGTGCGCATTCCTGGCCCAAGCGAAAAGGATGGCATCAAGATCGCCATCATCGGCCGCCCCAACGTTGGTAAGTCGACCCTGGTCAACCGCATGCTCGGCGAAGAGCGTGTGGTGGTCTACGACGAGCCAGGCACCACCCGTGACAGTATCTACATCCCGTTCGAACGCGATGGCGAGAAGTACACCTTCATCGACACCGCCGGGGTGCGTAAGCGCGGCAAGATCCACGAGGAAGTCGAAAAGTTCTCGGTGGTGAAGACGCTGCAGGCGATCAAGGACGCCAACGTGGTCATCTTCGTCATGGACGCCCGCGAAGGCGTGGTTGACCACGACCTCAACCTGCTGGGCTTCGCCCTGGAAGCCGGCCGCGCCATCGTCATCGCCCTGAACAAGTGGGATGGCATGGAACCGGGCGAGCGTGCCTACGTGAAGACCGAGCTGGAGCGCCGGCTGTTCTTCGTCGACTTCGCCGACATTCACTTCATTTCCGCCTTGCATGGCACAGGTGTAGGCAACCTGTACAAGTCGGTGCAGGCCGCGTTCAAGTCGGCGGTCACCCGTTGGCCGACCAGCCGCCTGACGCAGATCCTCGAAGATGCCGTGAGCGAGCACCAGCCGCCGTTGGTCAATGGCCGCCGCATCAAGCTGCGCTATGCCCACCTCGGGGGTGCCAACCCGCCGCTGATCGTGATCCACGGCAACCAGACCGAGAGCATTCCCAAGTCGTACTCGCGTTACCTGGAAAACACCTACCGCCGCGTACTGAAACTGGTCGGTACGCCGATCCGTATCGAGTACAAGGGCGGTGAGAACCCGTTCGAGGGCAAGAAGAACACCCTCACCGACCGCCAGGTCAACAAGAAGCGCCGCTTGATGTCGCACCACAAGAAGGCCGAGAAGAAGCGCCGCGACAAGCGCTAGCAGTGATAACGGGGCCGCTATGCGGCCCCGTTTTTGATCCACCGCAATCCCCCTATTGTTTCAACCTTTTTCCTGACCGCTCGATCCGCTATGCTCGGACTCCACCCCGTGCCGGATACACCCCAGGAAAGAGGGCTCCATGATCCGCAGCAAACTGCCGAATGTCGGCACGACCATCTTCACCACCATGTCCCAGCTCGCCGTGCAGACTGGCGCGCTCAACCTGTCCCAAGGCTTCCCCGATTTCAATGGCCCGCAGGCACTGCTCGATGCGGTAGGCCGGCACGTGGCCGCCGGGCATAACCAGTATTCGCCGATGACCGGCTTGCCGGCCCTGCGCCAGCAGGTGGCGGCCAAGGTCGAGCGCCTGTATGGCGCCAGGGTGGATGCGGACCAGGAAGTGACCATCACCCCGGGTGCCACCGAGGCGATCTTTTGTGCCATCCAGGCGGTGGTGCATGCCGGTGACGAGGTGATTGTCTTCGACCCGTGCTACGACAGCTACGAGCCGTCCGTGGAGCTGGCCGGTGGCCGCTGTGTGCATGTGCAACTGAGCGACGGCAATTTCCGTATCGACTGGCAGAAGTTCAGCGATGCGCTGAGCCCGCGCACGCGCATGGTCATCCTCAACTCGCCGCACAACCCCAGCGGTGCCTTGATCACCCGCGAAGACCTTGACCAGCTGGCAAAGCTCGTTGCCGACCGCGATATTTACCTGGTCAGCGATGAAGTGTACGAGCACCTGGTTTATGACGGCGTTCGCCATGCCAGCGTGCTGGCCCACGAGCAGCTGTACCAACGTGCCTTCGTGGTCAGCTCGTTCGGCAAGACCTACCACGTTACCGGCTGGAAGACAGGCTACGTGATCGCTCCGCCCGCGCTGAGCGCAGAGCTGCGCAAGGTGCACCAGTACGTCAACTTCTGCGGGGTGACACCGCTGCAGTGTGCGCTGGCCGACTTCATGGCCGAGCACCCCGAGCATATCGATGAACTGCCGGCGTTCTATCAGGCCAAGCGCGACCTGTTCTGCGGTTTGCTGGAGGGCTCGCGCTTCAGCTTTGCCCGCACGGCGGGCACTTATTTCCAGCTGGTGGATTATTCGCAGATCCGCCCGGACCTGAACGATGTCGACATGTCGCTGTGGCTGACCCGTGAGCACGGCGTGGCGACCATCCCGGTGTCGGTGTTCTACCAGCAACCCATCCCCGAGCAACGCCTGGTGCGCCTGTGCTTTGCCAAACGAGAGGAGACGCTGCGTCAGGCAGCGGAACGACTATGCGCGATCTGAGCACACTGCCGAACCTGAGAGTCGCCCTGGTGCAAACCACCCTGGCCTGGCACGACCGCGAGGCCAACTATGCACACTTCGAGGAGTTGCTGGAGCAGGTGGGCGAAGTGGACCTGGTGATCCTGCCGGAAATGTTCACCACCGGCTTTTCGATGCAGTCGGAAAGCTTGTGCGAGCCGGAGAACGGCCCGACCTACAAATGGCTGAAAGCCCAGGCGAAGAAATACAGCGCGGTGATTACCGGCAGCGTAATCATCCAGGCCGCCGATGGTAGCCACCGCAACCGTCTGTTGTGGGCGCGACCGGACGGCGAGATCCTGCATTACGACAAACGCCACCTGTTCCGCATGGCCGGCGAGCACAAGCATTACACCCCAGGCGAGCGCCAGGTGCAGTTCGAGGTAAAGGGCTGGCGGATTCGCCCGCTGATTTGTTATGACCTGCGCTTCCCGGTGTGGAGCCGCGATGCCCAGGACACCGACCTGCTGCTGTACACCGCCAACTGGCCGGCAGCGCGCCGCCAGCACTGGAACCGCCTGTTGCCGGCGCGGGGTATCGAGAACCTGTGTTATGTGGCTGCGGTGAACCGGGTGGGCACGGATGGCAAAGGCTTTGCGTATTCGGGTGACAGCCAGGTGCTGGACTTCCAGGGCGAGAGCCTGCTGAGCGCCGGCGAGGCGGACGGGGTATTTACTGCTGTGTTGAGTGCGGCGGAACTGGCGGCGTACCGGGCCAAATTCCCGGCCAACCTGGATGCCGATACCTTCGAGTTGCACTGACAGCAGGTCAGGCCCTTGTAGCACAAGGGGCCTGATGCCTTTACATCAATGTCTGATCAGTAAACATCCCGCCGATACCGCCCATCCTCGATCAGTTGCTGCACAGCGGCTTCCCCAAGCATGCCGTTGAGCGCCGCATCTACCCCCGCAGCCATGCCTTGCAGGCTGCCGCAGACATACACACAGGCACCCTCCGCGACCCAGCGTTTGAACGCGTCAGCCTGCTGCAGCAACACATCCTGCACATACACCTTCTCGGCCTGATCCCGCGAAAACGCCAGGTCCAGCCGTACCAGGTCGCCGCTGTCCAGCCAGCCCTGCAGTTCATCCCCACACAACAGGTCATGCGCTCGGTTACGCTCGCCAAACAGCAGCCAGTTGCGCTGCTCGCCTGCATTTGCCCGGGCCCGGATCAAGCTGCGCAGGCCGGCAATGCCTGTGCCGTTGCCGATCAGGATCAGGGGGGCAGCGGTTTCGGGCAGGTGGAAGCCACTGTTCCTTCGCAGGCGCAGGCTCAATGTGCCGTTCAACGGCAAGTACTCGGTCAGCCAACCGGAACCCAGGCCCAGGTGGCCGTCGGCGTGGCGTTCCTGGCGCACGATCAGCTCCAGCACACCATCACTGGCGATCGAGGCAATGGAGTATTCGCGGCTGCCGATTGGCACCAGTGCGTCGATCAGCGCTTGCGGCTGCAAGCCGATCAGGTGATCGCGGCGTGTTGGCAGCTGGCGGCCAGCCAGGGCTTGGGCCAGTGTTTCGCTCAGGCCATTCACTTGCACCTGGGTGTTGGCGTCCAGTGCCATGCCCTTGAGGAACGTGTCGATCCGTGGCTGACCATTGAGCGGCAGGATCTCCACCAGGTCACCGGCTTCCCAGCTGGCAGGCGCCTCTGGGCGCAGGCCTAGCAGGTACACCGGTTGGCCCTGACTGCCCGGGTTGAGCAGTTCGCGGTGCACCAGCGACCAGTTGCCAAAGCTAGGCGGTTGCCATGCAGCTACCGGCTGGGCACCGGTTAGTTGTGCCAGTTCCTGCTGCCACTGCTGCAGGGCAGCCTGGTCGGCGTTGTCCACTTCCACCGGGCTGAAGGCGCTGCTGGCACCGCGCTCACCCAGCCACGCCTGCAGGCGTCGAGCAAAGCCGCAGAAGTGCGGGTACTGGCGATCACCGAGGGCGAGCAGGGCATAGCTGAGGTCGTTCAGTACCCAGGGCTGGCCGAGCACCTTGCGCTCGAAGGCGCGGGCGCTGTCGGGGGCTTCGCCATCGCCGAACGTGCTGACCACGAACAGCGCACGGCGAGCCTGGCGCAGGTCGTTTTCGCCCAACTCGGCCAGGGCGCGCACTTGCACTGGCAGGCCGGCGGCTTGCAATTGCCCGGCACTCTGCCAGGCCAGCTGTTCGGCAAAGCCGCTTTGGCTGGCAAAACCGATCAGCCAGCTATCGCCACTGCCGTTGCTACTGGCGACGTTGCCACGGGCCTCACGTACCTGGCGCTTTTTGCGGCGACGGTCGAGGTACAGCAGCCAGCCGGTGACGAAGAACAACGGCATTGTCAGGCTGGCGATGGTGACGATGATGCGCCCCGGCAGGCCAAAGTACTCACCGACGTGCAGGGCGTAGACGCTTTGCAGCAGCTGGGCCTTGAAGGATTTGTCGGTGTAGCGGTCGTGGTTTTTCACCTGGCCGGTGGCCGGGTCCAGCACCAGGGTGTTGAAGGCGCGAGGGTGATCGGCGTTGTCCAGCAGGTAGAACAGGTTGGCCGGCTGGCCGCCAGCCGGTGGCAGGCGCAGGTTGTAAGCGGCAAGGCCTGGGCCTGCGGCGTCCTTGAGGTTGGACCAGATGGCGTCGTAGTCGACCACCAGCGGCGGGGCATTCTTATCGACTTTCTGCGGCCCGTGGCGGCCACGGCCTTCGCCGCGCTTCTGCTGCTGGCCGGCCGCTGGCGCGTCGGCCAGCAGCTTGTTCAGGCCTTCGCGGTACCATTCGTAGGACCAGAACAGCCCGGTCAGGGCGAACAGCAGATAGAACAGCAGGCACCAGGTGCCGGCCACGGCGTGCAGGTCCCAGTTGAAGGCACGGCCTTTCTTGGCCCAGTCGAAGGTCAGCCAGGTGCGCCAGTCCAGCGCCTTGCGCGGCCAGCGCAGGTACAGGCCGGACAGGCAGAAGAACACCAGCATCAGGGTGCAGGCACCGGTGATCTGCCGGCCAGTGTCGCCCATGGCCAGGAAACGGTGCAGGTTGAGCATGAGACTGAAGAAGCCTTGCCCGGCTACTTCGCCTTTTAGTTCGCCAGTGTACGGGTCGGCATAGCGCAGCTCGCCACGGCGTTCGCCCGGTGGTGGCATGAAGAAGATGCGTGCGGCATTGCCTTCGCGCACGTCCACCCACAGCATCGACACTTTGTCATGTTGCTGGGCTTCGACCCGCTGCACCAGTTCGGCCGGTGGCAGCACGCCTTCGGCGCGCACTTCTACCTTGAGCACATCGGCATTGAACGCACGCAGCAGTTCTTCCTGGAACGAGTACAGGGCGCCGGTAATGCCCATCAAGGCCAGTACCAGGCCTGCGGTGATGCCAAAGAACCAGTGCAATTGGAACAGCGTCTTCTTCACCACATCGATCACCTTGTCTTACTGCCGCACACTGCGCGGCGTGCATTATGCCTTGATACGCAAAAGCCCCGCTCACAGGAATGAACGGGGCTTGAGGGTGTTTCGTCAGAAGTGGACGCTGGTGGTCAACAGTGCAGTCCGCCCGGCCGCCTGGTTGGCGAAGTGGGTGGAGAAGGCCTTGTCGTAGTACACCTCGTTGGTCAGGTTCTGCACGTTCAACTGCAGGTCGACGTTCTTGGTCAGCTTGTAGGCGGCCATGGCGTCGTAGCGTACGTAGCTGTCGACCATGGTGGTGTTGGCCACGCTGCCGTACACGTCATCCACGTAGAAGGCACCGCCACCGACGGTCAGCTTCGGCGTGATCGAGTAGGTCGTCCACAGGCTGGCGCTGTTGTTCGGCGTGTTCGGCAGCTGGTTGCCGTCGTTGGCCTTGCCCAGCGGGCCGCCGTCGATCTGGCGAGCCTGCATGTAGGTGTAACCGGCGAATACCTGCCATTTGTCGGTGATCTTGCCGCTGGCCGACAGTTCGATACCTTGCACGCGGGTTTCGCCGACGTTTTCGTAGGTGGTGGTGTCCACCTGGACGCGGGCGTTTTCCTTCTCGGTGCGGAACAGTGCGGCGGTCAGCGACAGGCGCTGGTCGAGCAGGTCCCACTTGGTGCCGATTTCGTAGTTGGTGGTTTCTTCCGGCTCCATGTCGCTGCTCAACAGGTTGCCGTTGCGGTCAGTGCTGTTTGGTGGCGGGTTGCCTTCCATGCCTTCGCCAAGCATCGCGCCTGGAGGTGTCGCGGAGGTGGCATAGGAAACGTAGATGCTACCGTTCTCGGCTGGCTTCCAGACCAGGCCAAGTTGGCCCGTTACGAATTCACTCTTGTCTCGACCTTTGGCTGCGATTCCTTTGGTGTTCACGACGGTCGCGCCAGCAGCGTCATAAGTACGGTACTGGGTGTCGAAGTGGTCGTAGCGCAGCCCCATGTTCAGCAGCCAATCAGGCGTTAGCTCCAGGGTGTCGAACACATACAGGGCGCGCGTAGTGCCTTTGGTATCGGTGCCGGCGTAGTTGCGCGAGATCGCGCCGTTCCATGGGTCGTCCGGGTTCGGGTTGCCCAGCGAGGTGCAGTTGTAGCCGCTGTTCGCGCCGATCAGGCTTGGGTTACAGGTGGTGGCGGTCGAGCCACGGGTATTGGTGTCGACGTTGTAGGTGGAGCGCTTGCTCTCTTCACGGCTCAGTTCGATACCGGTGGAGAAGCTGTTCTTCAGGCCGCCCAGGTAGAACTCGCCGAACAGGTCGGTCTGGTTGGTGGTGGTGGCGGTGTTGCCGACACGGGTGTTGGCACGGCGCCAGACGCTACCGTTGTTGACGTTGCCCTTGCTGTCGTCAGGCTGGGTCAGGATGTAGTCCTGCATGCTGTTGCCGTGACGCAGGGTGTTCTTGATGGTCAGCGAGTCGGTCAGGTCGTGCTCGATGGCGAAGGTGGCGATGTCCACGCGGCTCTTGCGGAAGTCGCGACCGGTCAAGCCATAGAAGTTATCGCTGTCGCCGCCGTCGTCCGGTTTGCTCGGGTGCGCCGAGGTGCGTCCACCGCTGCCATTGGTCGGAATGCTGTACGGGATGCCCGAATCCGGCAGGTCGTCGCTTTCCAGGTGATAGTAGTCGAGGTTGACGCGGGTCGGGGTGCCCAGGCCGAAGGCCAGCGATGGGGCGATACCCCAGCGGTCGTAGTTGACCTTGTCGCGGCCGGCGACGTTGCTTTCGTGGGTCATCAGGTTCAGGCGGCCGGCAACGGTGTCGCTGAATTGGTAGTTGCCGTCGAAGGTGTAGCGTTGGGTCTGGTCGCTGCCCCAGGTCCAGGCGCCGTCCAGCGAGTTGCCCAGGTGCGCACGCTTGCTCACCAGGTTGATGGTGCCGCCGGCCGCGCCGCGGCCACCGATGGCCGAGTTCGGGCCCTTGGCCACTTCAACCGATTCGATGGCAAAGATTTCGCGGGTTTGCGCGCCAGTGTCACGCACGCCATCCAGGTAGGTATCGCCTTGGGCGTCGAAGCCGCGAATGAACGGGCGGTCACCTTGCGGGTTGCCGCCTTCGCCGGCACCAAAGGTGATGCCCGGCACAGTACGCAAGGCGTCCTGCAGGGTCAGGGCATTGGTGTCCTTGATCACTTGCTGCGGGATCACGGTGACCGAGCGCGGGGTGTCCACCAGCGGCGCGGTGTACTTCTGCGAGGCGGCCTTCTCGACCTTGTAATCGGTGCTGGCTTGTTCAGCCTTGCCGTTGACGCTGGTGGCATCGAGGGTAATGGCGCTGCTGGCGGCCGGGTCGGCGGCATACACCGACGAGGCGCTAAGGGCGACACCGATGGCAGACACGATCAGGCGTGGCGAACTCACTGCAGATGGTACGTACTGGCGCATTGCTTAGGACCTTCCCCAAGGTGTTGAGGCGGCGGATACTAATGTAAGCAATTGTGACTAACAATTGAGAGTCGTTACCATTCGTGAAGAATTTACAATCTTTACAATTTGCCCTTACGGTTTCATACAGCTGAAACGTCTTAAGCGGCGAACGGGGCTTGTGCAGCGCAAAAGGGAATCAATATCATTGGCGCCTTTACATTTCCTAACGGTGCTGCCGCCATGCTGCTTCACATCCCAGGCCTGTTCGACGCTGATGAACTGGCCCGTATCCGCGAGGCGCTGGAGCAGGCCGACTGGGCCGATGGCAAGGTCACGGCTGGTTATCAGTCGGCCAAGGCCAAACACAACCTGCAGTTGCCGGAAGGGCACGCGCTGGCCAAGGAGATCGGCTCTGCGCTGATCGACCGCTTGTGGAAAACCCCGCGCTTCATGTCTGCAGCGTTGCCGCACAAGGTGTTCCCGCCGCTGATCAATTGCTACCGCGAAGGTGGCAACTTCGGTTTCCACATCGACAACGCCCTGCGCCAGCCCAAGGGCAGCCCGGAGCGGGTGCGTACCGACCTGTCTTCCACGCTGTTCCTCAGCGACCCAGACAGCTACGACGGCGGTGAGCTGGTGATTCAGGACACCTATGGCGTGCAGCAGGTCAAGCTGGCCGCCGGTGACCTGGTGCTGTACCCCGGCACCAGCCTGCACAAGGTCAACCCGGTGACCCGTGGGCAGCGCTATGCCGCATTCTTCTGGACCCAGAGCCTGGTGCGCGAGGACAGCCAGCGGGCACTGCTGTTCGAGATGGACAACGCCATCCAGCAACTGACTGCCGATGTGCCAGACCATCCTTCGCTGCTGCAACTGACGGGCACCTACCACAACCTGCTGCGCCGCTGGGCTGAGGTCTGAACCGTGTCCTATCTGTTGCGACGTGAAGAAGTGGTGGATGTGGCCGGCTTGCAGGCCATGCTCGAAGAAAGCCCCGGCAAGGCCGCCCAGGCGATCTTGGCGGCGGCGGGGCAGGGCGCGGTCGAGGCGCAGTTGCTGTTGGGGCAGATCCTGCTGGATGGCCGCGGTATTGAAGAAGATGCAACCGTGGCCCGGCGTTGGTTTGGCATCGCCGCACAGGGCGGCAGTGCCATGGCGCACAACATGCTCGGGCGTTGCCTGGAACATGGCTGGGGTGGCGAGGTGAGTTTGTCGCAAGCGGCCGTTCACTATGCGCGTGCCGCCGACGCGGGGCTGGACTGGGGCCTGTACAACCTGGGCAACCTACTGGCGACCGGGCGCGGTGTGCCGGCCAATCAGGGGCAGGCACTGATGTGCTACGAGAAGGCTGCGCAAATGGGGCATGCCAAGTCGATGAACCTGTATGGGCGTTACCTGGAGCAGGGCATTGCCACGGCGCCCAGCCCGGCACGGGCGGTACGCTGGTATCGGCGTTCGGCCGAGGCGGGGGATTTCCGTGGGATGTTCAGCCTGGCGCTGGTGCTGGTCGAGCGTGGGCAACTGGCCGAGGCTGGGCAGTGGCTGGAACACGCGCGGGTTGAAGGGAACATGAACTTCCTGCGCGCTGCGTTGGTAACCTTGCAGGCCGCCGGGCCGGTGTTGATGGCTTTTGCGGCGCGGTATGCCGAGGAGATCGAACGGCGCGGGGCGTGATGGCGCGGCCCGAAGGGCTGCCCGGTACCTGTGGGCGCCGGTAGCCGTTCCACATTACCTTCGGTGCGCGTGATGATCATGCTGAAAGCCCATTTCCCGAGGGGCTGACATGTCATTCATTCAAGAACGTTCTTTCATTGCCACGCTGACTTCCACTACGCCTGGCTACCAGGGCATTCTCGATTCTGTCGAGTTCAAAACTATGCCTGCCTCGCGTTGTAACAACTGGCTCACCGTTGCATCACCGTATTCAGTCCGGGCACAGCAACGCTTTTGGTTTGGTTACTTCGAGGGCGACAGGCCTGGCTACAGGATTGTCACCGTGGAGTCGGAGGCGGGGGCGTCCCATCGTGATACCTGGGACCTGGGCAGCGGAAATTGCGTGGGTTACTACCCGAAAGTCGCCAAGCCATTGTTATGGCGCATTTGGGTCAGTGGCCAAGCGCTGGCGATCCCAGAGGTTTCCGAGTATTCAGGGGTGACGATTGCCGCAGTTGGTAGCGTACCGCTGGGGGTTCGTGATCGTAAATCGTGGGAGGATCACTATGTCAGCGCAGGTGCGCCGAACAAACTGATCATGCAGATGTGTATCAGCGAGGTGAACGTGCCGTACTTCGACAGCTATTCAATGTTTCGGCGCTGAGCGAGCATTGAAAACGGGGCCTTGCGGCCCCGTCTTGCATTACAGGTAGTAAGCCTTCAGCGGCGGGAAACCGTTGAATTCCACTGCGCTGTAGCTGGTGGTGTAGGCGCCGGTCGACAGCCAGTACAGGCGGTCACCGATGGCCAGGTTCAACGGCAGGCCGTACTTGTAGTTCTCGTACATGATGTCGGCGCTGTCGCAGGTCGGGCCGGCGATGACCACTTCTTCGGCTTCGCCTTTTTTCTCGGTCCAGATCGGGAACTTGATGGCTTCGTCCATGGTTTCGATCAGGCCGGAGAACTTGCCCACGTCGGTGTAGATCCAGCGCTCGACGGCGGTACGCGACTTGCGCGCCACCAGCACCACTTCGCTGACCAGGATGCCGGCGTTGGCGATCAGCGAACGGCCTGGCTCCAGGATGATTTCCGGCAGCTCGTCACCGAAGTCTTCCTTGAGGAAGCGAATGATTTCTTCAGCGTAGGTTTCCAGGCTGTTGGTGCGGGTGATGTAGTTGGCCGGGAAGCCGCCACCCATGTTGATCAGCTTCAGCTCGATGCCGTCTTCTTCTTTCAGGCGCTCGAAGATCACCTTGACCTTGGCGATGGCGGCGTCCCACACGCTGATGTCACGCTGCTGCGAGCCCACATGGAAGGAAATACCGTAAGGTACCAGGCCCAGGTCGCGGGCGAGGATCAGCAGGTCCATTGCCATGTCGGTCTGGCAGCCGAACTTGCGGGACAGCGGCCAGTCGGCAGTGGTGGAGCCTTCGGTCAGGATACGCACGTACACTTTCGAGCCCGGTGCGGCCTTGGCAATGTTGCGCAGGTCGGCTTCGGAGTCGGTGGCGTACAGACGCACGCCCTTCTCGTAGAAGTAGCGGATGTCCTTGGACTTCTTGATGGTGTTGCCGTAGCTGATGCGGTCGGCGCTGACGCCACGGTCCATCACCTTGTCCAGTTCGTAGATCGAGGCGATGTCGAAGCTCGAACCTTTCTCTTTGAGCAGGTCGATGATCTCGACGGCCGGGTTGGCCTTGACCGCGTAGTAGACCTTGGCGAATTCGAAACCGGCGCGCAGGTCGTCATAGGCCTGGCTGATCATCTGGGTATCGATGAGTACGAACGGGGTTTCCTGCTTGTCGGCGAACGCCTTCATTTTCTGGAAGGTGTCACGCGCGAAATAGTCTTCGACCTGGATCGACATGCTCAGGGACTCCATGGGCAAACTGAAAGATTAAGTGGCTGCAAACTGAACGTCCTCCGTATCCCCACTTTGGTTCGCCTACTCAGTACTTGAGCCGGATGGATCGTTTCCAGCATGGACGTTCGGCGCGCACTTTAGGGCGTGAAGAATGCAGAATCAACAGGCAATCCGGGCGTGATCGGCGTGGATCGACGACCAGCCATTTGAATAACCGACTCGTGTGACCGGCTGATGTTCCCCACGATGTTTCAAGCGTAAAAAATTGTGGAATGGACCCTGTCGGCCCCTGCGCGGGTAAACCCGCTCCCACAGGGTTTTTGCTGTTCCTGTGCCTGCATGTCTACCCGTGAAGGGGGCGTAGGTGTTCATATTTATGGCCACATTTTCCTGGTACCCACGTACAGGAAATGGCCCATAAATTTTTTGTTACCGACTGGCGGATTTGCTGGTTTTGATGAGAAACATTACTATTCGCACCCTTATCCGCCTCCCTGATGACCCAGACCGTGTCCGGACACAAAGGCTTCTTCGACCATTACCATGAGCTTATAGGCACCTGGACGCGCAAGCTGCGCTGTCGTCAGCAGGCCGAAGACCTCACCCATGATGCCTTTGTCCGGGTACTGGAAAACCCGCGCGAGCAGGTCGAGCAGCCACGCGCCTACCTGCACCAGACCGCACGCAACATTGCCGTGGATGGTTTTCGCCGCGAAGAACGCCGCCAGGCCCTGGCGCTGGAAGCCTTTGACGAGGGCAGCACCGGCAGTGGTGACCCAGAGGCCTACGTGCATGCGCTGGAGCTGGCCGACAGCGTCGAGCGGGCATTGGCCGAGTTGCCGCTCAACTGCCGGCAGGTGTTCATCTGGCAGAAGCTCGAAGGCCTGACCCAGGCCGAGATCGCCGAGCGCATGGGGTTGAGCAAGAACATGGTCGAAAAGTATATGATCCGCACGCTCCGGCATTTGCGTGAGCACCTGGATGTGTCGGCATGATGAGTCAGGAGACCTTTTCGATGAAACAGCACGGTACCGATACCGTCCGCGAGCAGGCGGCCGCATGGTTTGCCCGCGTGCAGGATGCGCCTCGGGATGCCGGGCTGCAGAAACAGTTGCGTGCCTGGCTGGCGAGCGACGAGCGCCACCGGGAAGAATACGAACACCTCGACCGCGTGTGGCAGGCCGCCGCTTTCATTCCACGCCAGCGCCTGGAGGCGCTGTGCCAACCAGACCCGGTGCAGCAGTTGCCACGTCGGCGGTTCGTGCGCCAGGCGTTGGCCGCCAGTGTCGCGGTATTGGCACTGGGCCTGGGTTGGGGCGGTTGGCACTATCAGCAGCTGAACCATCAGGGCAGCTTGCAGACGGCTTTCAATGAGCGTCGTCAGGTCGAACTGCCGGATGGCTCGCAGCTGGAGCTCAATGGCAGTACACAGGTGCAGGTCGACTTCAGTGCCGGCCAGCGGCATATTCGCCTGAATGCCGGTGAGGTCATGTTCAGCGTCGCCCACGACAGTGACAGGCCGTTCGTCATCGACACCGCTCAAGGCCGCGTGACGGTAACCGGTACCCGCTTTGACGTGCGCCTGGACCCGGCCAGCACCCGTGTGGCGGTGGAGCAGGGTTCAGTGCGTGTGCAGGGCAAGGGTGCCTCGTTGGCGCAGCTCACGGCAGGGCAGGGCTCGCATATCGATGCACAAGGCCTGGTCACCGCACCCTACGCAGTCAATGCCGCCACTGTGACGGCCTGGCGCCAGGGCAAGCTGGTGTTCGACAACGCCACCCTCGCCGAAGTCGTGGCCGAAGCCTCGCGCTACCGTAGCCAGCCATTACGGGTCGCCCCTGGTAAAGTCGCCCAACTGCGCCTGTCCAGCACCTTCAATGTCGATGACACCGACGCCCTGTTGCGGGCCTTGCCGAGCATCCTCCCCGTGGCCATCAAGGCCCATGAAGACGGCTCCAGCGAAATAATCGCGAAATAGATTCAGGTTTTTTTTCGCTCGTTCGTCTTCCTCGCCAGCTGCAACTGCCAAGCATTTCCATTTGCATGCGGTTGGCGTTTATTCCGCTCTCCAGGATGTTTCGACGACGTGAACAACAACAAACCCTTCCCACGCTTGCGCGCCTTGGCGCTGGCCCTGGCGGTCAGTGCCGTGGCCGTCAACAGCCAGGCCGCAGAGGCCGGCAACACCATCCAGATCCAGGCCCAGCCGTTGGGCTCGGCGCTGACCCAGCTCGGTCAGCAGACCAGCCTGCAGCTGTTCTTCAGCCCCGAGCTGGTCGCCGGCAAGCAGGCCCCTGCGGTGTCCGGCAACCTGGCGCCGGTGCAGGCGCTGCAACAGTTGCTGCAAGGCAGCGGGCTGACCTTCGAGATGTCCCAGGACACCGTTGTAATAAAGCCTCTGCCGACCACCCTTGAGCTGGGCAGCGGCAGCCTGGAGCTGGCACCCACCGACATTAAAGTGGTCGGTGACTGGCTGGGTGATGCCCAGCAAAGCGTGGTGCAGAACCACCCTGGCGCACGCACCGTGGTGCGCCGCGAGGCGATGGTGGAGAAGGGCGCAATGAACGTGCGCGACGTGCTGCGCGGTATCCCCGGCGTGCAAGTGCAGGACTCCAACGGCACCGGCGGCAGCGACCTGTCGCTGAACGTGGGTGTGCGTGGCCTTACTTCGCGCCTGTCGCCGCGCTCCACGGTACTGATCGATGGCATCCCGGCTGCTTTCGCACCGTATGGTCAGCCACAGCTGTCGATGGCGCCGATTTCCTCGGGCAACCTCGACAGCATCGACGTGGTGCGGGGGGCCGGCTCGGTGCGCTATGGCCCGCAAAACGTCGGTGGGGTGATCAACTTCGTGACCCGGGCAATCCCCGAGAAAGCCTCGGCGGAGTTGTCTACCACCCTGGAAACCTCCCAGCACGGCGGCTGGAAACACACCGAGTCGGCCTTCGTCGGCGGCACGGCGGACAACGGCATGGGCGTGGCGCTGCTGTACACCGGGGTTAACGGCAACGGTTACCGTGAAAGCAACAACGGCAACGACATCGACGACGTCATCCTCAAGACTCACTGGGCGCCCACCGACGTCGACGAGTTCTGGCTCAACTTCCATTATTACGATGGCCGTGCCGACATGCCCGGCGGTTTGACCCAGGCCCAGTACGACAGCAACCCGTACCAGTCCCTGCGCGACTACGACTACTTTGCCGGCCGGCGCAAGGATGTATCGTTCAAGTGGCAGCGCCAGCTCGACGATGCCACCCAGTTCGAAGTGCTGACCTACTACACCGACAGCTTCCGCGGCAGCGCCATCGCCTCGCGGGACATGAAGACCCTGTCGTCGTACCCGCGCAACTACCACACCTTCGCCATCGAACCCCGCGTCTCGCGAATCTTCTTCGCTGGCCCGACTACTCAGGAAGTCAGCGTGGGCTATCGCTACTTGAAGGAAGCGATGCGCGAGCAATCGACGCGCCTGGCGCTGATCGACAACGTGCCCACGTATACCCCGACTTCCGATGGCCACGTGTTCCAGGACCGCAGCGGCGGCACCGAGGCCAGTGCCTACTACATCGACGACAAGATCGACGTGGGTAACTGGACCATCACCCCTGGCGTCCGATTCGAGCACATCAACACCGATTGGCGCGACCGCCCGGTGCTGGATGCCAACAACCGCCCGGTGCCGGAGAAGAAGCGCAGCATCACCAGCAACGAGCCGCTGCCGGCGCTGAGCGTGATGTACCACATCTCCGATGCGTGGAAAGTGTTCGCCAACTACGAGACTTCGTTCGGCAGCCTGCAGTACTTCCAGTTGGGCCAGGGCGGTAGCGGCAACAACACGGCCAATGGCCTGGAGCCGGAGAAGGCCAAGACCTACGAAATCGGCACGCGCTATGACGATGGCGGCTTTGCCGGTGAGCTGACCGCGTTCTACATCGACTTCGATGACGAGCTGCAGTACATCAGCAACGATGTGGGTTGGACCAACCTCGGCGCCACCAAGCACCAGGGTATCGAGGCCTCGGTACGTTATGACCTGGCCGGGCTGGACCCGCGCCTGGACGGGCTGTCGGTGAGTGGTGGCTACACCTACACCCGTGCAACCTATGAAGGGGATATTCCGGGCTTCAAGGGGCGTGACCTGCCGTTCTATTCACGCCAGGTGGCTACTGCCGGGGTGCGTTACGCGGTCAACCGCTGGACCTGGAACCTGGACGCCTACGCCCAATCCAAGCAGCGTGCGCCGGGCACCGGGATCAATGCCGATGGCAGCTTCAATGGCGACTACATTACCGAGCCGAGTGCCGATGGGCAGTATGGCGATATTCCGGGCTATGTGACCTGGCATGCCCGTGGCGGGTATGAGTTCGGGCCAGAAATGTCCAACCTGAAGCTGGCGGCGGGGGTGAAGAACCTGTTCGACAAACAGTACTTCACCCGCTCCAGCGACAACAATGCCGGCATCTATGTGGGTGAGCCGCGGACCTTCTATGTGCAGGCCAGTGTAGGGTTCTGACACCGCGTCGCCTGATTCGCGGGCAAGCCCGCTCCCACAGGATTGCGCAAAGCCTAGGGTAAGCGCGAACCCTGTGGGAGCGGGCTTGCCCGCGAAGAGGCCGGTTCAGGAAATTACTGCTTCAGCCGGCGACACGATCGAAGTCTTCGCCCCGCGCGACCTTCCTGAACTCAGGTAGGCCGCAATCGACTCCTGCGTCACCTCGCCCAAAAACACCTGTTCGGCATCCAGCACTGGCAACCACGCCCGGTTGAACTCGTACATGCGCGACAGCAGGATGCGCAAATGTTCATCGTGCGATGCCGTGGCATTGAACGGCCGCAGGAAGTCGCCACAGGTGCCTTGCTGGCGGTGCATGTCGCGCCGGCGCACATAGCCCAGCGCCTTGTTCTGCGCATCGGTCACCACCACATAGCGGCGGTCGTGTTCATCAAGCAGTTCCAGTGCATCGTTTACAGGCGTTTCCGGGCTTACCGACGGCGCGTTGTCTGCGGCATCCTCGGCACGCACCAGCAGCAGGCGCTTGAGGGTGCTGTCCTGGCCAACGAAGTTGCTGACGAACTCATCGGCCGGGTGGGCCAGCAGGGTGTCCGGGTGGTCCAGCTGCAACAGCTTGCCGGCACGGAAGATGGCAATCTTGTCGCCCAGCTTGATCGCTTCGTCGATGTCGTGGCTGACCATGATCACCGTCTTGTTCAGCGCCCGCTGCATTTCGAAGAACTCGTTCTGGATCATTTCGCGGTTGATCGGGTCGACCGCGCCGAACGGCTCGTCCATCAACAGTACCGGTGCTTCGGCAGCCAGCGCGCGGATCACGCCAATGCGCTGCTGCTGGCCACCGGAAAGTTCGCGTGGGTAGCGCTGCAGGTACTGTTTAGGTTCGAGCTTGATCATGTGCATCAGCTCGCGGGCGCGTTCATGGCACTTTTGCTTGTCCCAGCCAAGCAGGCGCGGCACTACGGTGATGTTCTCTTCGATGGTCATGTTGGGGAACAAACCGATCTGCTGGATCACGTAACCGATGTGCCGGCGCAAGGTCACTTCGTCCAGCCCGGTGGTATCTTCGCCATTGATGAACACTTGGCCGGAGGTCGGTGTGATCAGGCGGTTGATCATTTTCAGCGTGGTGCTCTTGCCGCAGCCCGAAGGGCCGAGGAACACGCAGATTTCCCCTTCGTTGACCGTAAGGCTTACCGAGTCGACGGCTTTGACGTCCTTGCCGTTGACGTTGAAGGTTTTGCTGAGGTTCTTCAGTTCGATCATGAGCGCAGTCCTTCTGGAGTCAGGGCACGTTGCAGGGTTTGCAGCAGCAGGTCGGCGATGATGGCCAGCAGGCTGACCAGCACGGCGCCGACCAGCAGCATCGACATGTCGCTGCGGCTGATGGAGGTGAGGATGAGCACGCCCAGGCCACCGGCGCCGATGGTGGCGGCAATGGTCATGACGCCAATGTTCATCACCACGGCGGTGCGCACACCGGCGAGAATCACTGGTACGGCGATGGGCAGCTCGACCATGCGCAGGCGCTGGCCGAAAGTCATGCCGATGCCGCGTGCGGCTTCACGGATTCCGGGCTCGACATTGGTCAGGGCCAGGTAGGTGTTGCGCAGGATTGGCAGCAGCGAATACAGGAACACCGCAGTAATCGCCGGCAACGGCCCCAGGCCCTGGCCGAACTTGGAGTAGAACGGCAACAGCAAGCCGAACAGGGCGATAGAAGGGATGGTCAACAGCACCGTGGCGCTGGCTTGCAGCGGGCCTGCGAGGGTTGGGAAGCGGGTCATCAGGATGCCCAGCGGAACCCCCACGAGGATTGCCAGGCTTACGGCAATGCCCACCAGGGTGATGTGCTGCCAGGTCAGTTGCAGCACCTGTGCCCAGTCCAGGTGGCTGAAGGTATCGATCAGGTTCATGGCTGGCCCTCGCTGTTCAGTGGGTGCTCACGCAGGAAAGTGGCGGCCACGGCGGTGGGGTTCTGGTGCTCGACATCGACCTTGGCGTTGAGCTGGCGCATGGTTTCGTCGTCCAACTGCTCGGCCAGCGGCTTGAGCAGGGCGACCAGCTGCGGGTTGGCGTCGAGCACGGCTTTGCGCACAACGGGTGCTGCGGTGTAGTCGGGGAAGTAGTGCTTGTCGTCTTCCAGCAGCTTGAGGTCGAAGGCGTTAAGGCGGCCGTCGGTGGTGTACACCAGGCCGGCGAACACCTGGTTGTTGCGCATGGCGGTGTACACCAGGCCCCCGTCCATCTGGCGGATATTGCGCCGGTCCAGCGGCAGGCCGTACATCTCGCGCAGGCCGACCAGGCCGTCGGGGCGGTTGGCGAACTCGGTGTCCAGCGCCACCAGGTGGGTACGCTGGCTTTCGTCGCGCAGCACCTGGTTGAGGTCGCTGATGGTGTTGACCTGCGGGTAGGCGTCAGCCACTTGCTTGGGCAGGCCCAGCGCGTAGGTGTTGCTGAACTTCGACGGGGTCAGCCAGATCAGGTCCTTTTTCGCATCCAGCGCCTTCACCCTGGCGAAGGTGGCTTCGGCACTGGGCATGCGCTCATCGATGTGGTTGTACGACACCAGCGACACGCCGGTGTATTCCCACATCAGGTCGAGCTGGCCGGTTTCCTGGGCCTGGCGCGCGATGTTGCTGCCAAGGCCGGTGGTGACGCGCACGTCGAAGCCGTTGGCGCGCAGGTATTGCGCGGTGATTTCGGCAAGCACGGTCTGTTCGGTGAACACCCGCGCGCCGATGCGGATCAGCGGTTTTTCCGCCGCCTGGGCAAATCCTGCGAACAGCAGGGCCGCGCCCAGCAGCAAGGCGATTCTCTTCTTCATAACGTTCCCTATCCTTATTGGGCCAGGCCACGTTCCAGCCAGCGCTTGCTGGAGAAACTCACCGCGGCATCCAGCACCAACGCCAGCAGTGCGGTGCACGCGGCACCCAGCAGCAGCTGCGGCTGGTTGTTCAGGGCGATGCCGGGGAAGATCAGGCTGCCCAGGCTGTTGGCGCCAATCAGGAACGCCAGCGGTGCGGTACCCACGTTCAGCGCCAGGGCCACGCGTACACCACCGACGATGATCGGCACCGCGTTGGGCAGTTCCACCTGCCACAGTTGCTGGCGCGGGGTCATGCCGATGCCGGTGGCGGCTTCCTTGAGCGAGGCGGGGACGTTTTTCAGGCCCTCGTAGGTGTTGCGCACGATAGGCAGGAGGGAGGCGAGGAACAGTGCGAAGATCGCAGGCCCGGCGCCGATGCCCAGAATACTCAGGGCGATGGCCAGAACGGCCAAGGGGGGGATGGTGTTGCCAACGTTGAAAAACTGCATGAAGCGCTCGGCTTTGTCGACCCGGTGCGGTCGACTCAACGCAATGCCGGCGGGGATGCCCACGGCCAACGCCGCCGCCATCGAAGCCAGCACCAGTATCAGGTGCGCTTGCAGGTAGAACCCAAGATCGTCGCGATAACGCGCGATCGTGTCGATGCCGATCCAGTGGATCAGCAGGGCCAGGATGACGAGCACGGTGGCGCATCCCAACAGCCCTTTACCGTAGCGTTTAGCCACAGGCGGACTCCTTGTGTTGTCGGCGAGCACACTTCTTTTTTGCCGGCCAGTCCTGGCGGCGATTGGTGTGTTCGCGAGTAGCAGCGTGACGCACGCCGAAGGCTGCGATCAGGCCATGAGCCGAACCCCGTCGGGCCCGAAAATGCTGATGAAACCAGTCCCCAACCGAAGCGGGTTGCAGGGGAGTGGACGTCTCCGTGGGCGTAAAGGTTCCCATCTGAGGCGGCATTTGGCCAGCGTTAATCACTGGGTGGTGGGTTTTTTGGCGAGAAAAAACAGCGGCTTAATGCACTGTAGGCGTTGAAATAACTGCGCTGCGGCCATCTGTCGTGATAAAACGATTGCCTGTTGAATTTGTTGTGCCTGTCCCGGCCCCTTCGCGGGCACGCCCGCTCCCACAGGGCTCTCTATTGTCCTCAAGCCTTTTGCAGAACCTGTGGGAGCGGGCGTGCCCGCGAAAGGGCCGGGACAGGTGTCACTGGTTCAGCAAGTTTTGGTCTGGGCCCAACTTCAGGTATGATATCGCCCCTTTTTGAATCCCCCAGTCAGGCGATTTCCCATGACCAACCAGGCCGCCGAAGTCGCGAAGCGCCGCACTTTCGCAATTATTTCCCACCCCGACGCTGGTAAGACCACCATCACCGAGAAGCTGTTGCTGATGGGCAAGGCCATTGCCGTCGCCGGTACCGTGAAGTCGCGCAAGTCCGACCGCCACGCCACCTCCGACTGGATGGAAATGGAGAAGCAGCGCGGCATCTCCATCACCACCTCGGTGATGCAGTTCCCGTACCGCGAGCACATGATCAACCTGCTCGACACCCCCGGCCACGAAGACTTCTCGGAAGACACCTACCGCACCCTGACCGCGGTGGACTCGGCGCTGATGGTGCTCGACGGCGGTAAAGGTGTAGAGCCGCGTACCATCGCCCTGATGGACGTGTGCCGCCTGCGCGACACGCCAATCGTCAGCTTCATCAACAAACTCGACCGAGACATTCGCGACCCGATCGAGCTGCTCGACGAGATCGAAGCCGTTCTGAAGATCAAGGCCGCGCCAATTACCTGGCCGATCGGTTGCTACCGCGATTTCAAGGGCGTGTATCACCTGACCGGTGACTACATCGTGGTGTACACCCCAGGCCACGGCCACGAGCGCACCGAAGCCAAGATCATCCAGAACCTGGACTCGGACGAAGCCCGCGCCCACCTGGGCGACCAGTACGACTCGTTCGTCGAGCAACTGGAGCTGGTGCAGGGCGCCTGCCACGAGTTCAACCAGGACGAGTTCATCAACGGCCAGCTCACCCCGGTGTTCTTCGGTACCGCATTGGGCAACTTCGGTGTCGACCACGTGCTCGACGCGGTAGTCGACTGGGCGCCGCGCCCGCTGGGCCGTGTTGCCCACGAGCGTACCGTGGAGCCTGTGGAAGAGAAGTTCACCGGTTTCGTGTTCAAGATCCAGGCAAACATGGACCCGAAACACCGCGACCGTATCGCCTTCATGCGTATCTGCTCGGGCAAGTACGAGAAGGGCATGAAAATGCGCCACGTTCGCCTGAACAAGGACCTGCGTATCGGCGATGCGCTGACCTTCTTCTCCTCCGAGCGCGAGCAGTTGGAAGAGGCCTTTGCCGGTGACATCATCGGCCTGCACAACCACGGCACCATCCAGATCGGCGACACCTTCACCGAAGGCGAGGCGCTGGGCTTCACCGGTATCCCGCACTTCGCTCCGGAGCTGTTCCGCCGCGTTCGCCTGAAGGACCCGCTGAAATCCAAGCAACTGCGTCAGGGCCTGCAGCAGTTGGCCGAAGAGGGTGCGACCCAGGTGTTCTTCCCGGAGCGCAGCAACGACATCATCCTCGGTGCGGTGGGTGTGCTGCAGTTCGACGTGGTCGCCAGCCGCCTGAAGGAAGAATACAAGGTCGAGTGCGCCTACGAGCCGATCACCGTATGGTCGGCGCGCTGGATCAGCTGCGATGACAAGAAGAAGCTCGAGGAATTCCAGACCAAGGCCATGGAAAACCTGGCCATCGACGGTGGCGGGCACCTGACCTACCTGGCGCCGACCCGGGTCAACCTGGCGCTGATGGAAGAGCGCTGGCCGGACATCAAGTTCCGCGCTACCCGCGAGCATCATTGAGTATTGGAGTTGGGGCCGCGAAGCGGCCCCATTTCAATTTCCGGCTTTGATGCTGGTCCAGATCCGCGTCCTGATGCGGTCGATCTTCGCCGGCATCGCCTCCAGCGCATACAGCTTGCCCATCACCTCGTCGCTCGGGTAAATCATCGTATTACCCTTCATCGCCGGGTCCACCAACCCGTCCGCCTTGAGGTTGCCGTTGGCGTATTGCACATGGTTGCTGATGTTGGCCATCACTTCCGGCTGCAGCAGGTAGTTCATGTAGGCATACCCGGCCTTCTCATCCGGTGCATCGGCCGGCATGGCCACCATGTCGAACCACATCGGCGCGCCTTCCTTGGGTATCGAGTAACCCACCTTCACCCCGTTCTTCGCCTCTTCAGCCCGGTTTTTCGCCTGCAGCACATCCCCTGAGAAACCCACCACCACGCAGATATCGCCGTTGGCCAGGTCGCCGGTGTACTTCGATGAGTGGAAGTAGCTGATGTATGGCCGCACCTGCATCAACAGTGCCTTGGCCTTGTCGTAGTCGGCCGGGTTCTGGCTGTGGTGCGGCAGGCCCAGGTAGTGCAGGGCGATGGGCAGCAGTTCGGGGCCGTTGTCCAACACGGCGACGCCGCAGCTTTTCAGCTTGCTCATGTATTCGGGCTTGAAGATCAGGTCCCACGAGTCCAGTGGCGCGTTGTCGCCGAGCACAGCCTTGACCTTGTCGATGTTGTAGCCGATGCCGGTGCTGCCCCACAGGTACGGGAAGCCGTATTGGTTGCCCGGGTCGTTCACTTCCAGCGCCTTGAGCAGTACCGGGTTGAGGTTTTTCCAGTTGGGCAACTGCGACTTGTCCAGGCGCTTCAGCGCCTTGCCCTGGATTTGCCGGGCCATGAAGTGGTTGGAAGGGAACACCACGTCGTAGCCGGAGTTGCCGGTCATCAGCTTGCCGTCGAGGGTTTCGTTGCTGTCGTACACGTCGTACGTCGGCACGATGCCGCTGGCGAGCTGGAAGTTTTTCAGCGTATCGGGAGCGACGTAGCTGGACCAGTTGTATATCTTCACCGTTTCAGCGGCGCTGGCCACGCTGGCGGCCAGCATCAGGGGTGCGAGAAGGAGCGTGCGCATGTCGGGTTTACCTTGCTTTGTCTGTTGTTATCGAAGGCAGGCGATCAGCGGATCAGAAAATTAGTACGTAGGTCTTGCGCACGGTCTCCTGGATGTCCCAGATGCCGGTGCTGTTGGCCGGTAGCATCAGTGCGTCTCCGGCTTCTATGTAGAGGGTCTCGCCACCGTCGGGGGTGAAGGTGCAGCGGCCCTTGATGAAATGGCAGAACTCCTGCTGCACGATCTGCCGCCGCCAGCGCCCGGGGGTGCATTCCCAGATGCCGGTTTCGACGCCATCGCTGCGCTCCACGCAGGTGACCGAGGCCACTGCAATGGGCTCGCCGAGCGGTACCGCGACGGGGTTGGAACTGTCCAGCACGGCGCTGGCGGTGTTCTTGAACTGGGTGATGCTCATGACCGGTGGATCCTGTGCAGGTGATAAGGGAAGTCAGTGCATGAAGCCTTCCATGAAGTCCGCAAGCGAGCTGGCCAGGCGCCGCCTCCACGGCGCGCTGGCGGGGTTGGCGAGGGTCCGGTCCTCGTGGACGAAACTTTGGATGATTGCGTTGTAGCCCAACCAACGGCAGGGCTCGGGCGGCCAGCTGGCCAGGCTGGAAAGCGGGCGGTTGTCGAGTACCCAGGGCTGTGCGGTCAGTTGGTTGTGCTGGTTGAGGATCAGCGCGGCCAGGGTGCGCCCGCCCAGGTTGGTGGCGCCCACGCCTTCGCCGCCGTAACCGCCAGCCAGGGCGATACCGCGTTGGCGGTCGCAAAGCATGTGCGGGCGGAAGCGCCGCGCCATGCCCAGATTGCCGCCCCAGGAGTGAGTGATGCGCACGTGCCTGAGCTGTGGGAACAGCTCGCCGAACAAGTAGCGACGCAGCTCGACTTCGTGCTCGTGGAGGTTGAAGTTTTCCCGCAGGCGTCCACCGAAGCGGTAACCTCCGCGGGCGCCGAACACCAGGCGGTTGTCGGCGGTGCGCTGGCCGTAGGTGACCTGGCGGCTGCTTTCGCTGAACGCTTGCCCCTGGCTCAGGCCGATCTGTGCCCAGGTGGCCTCCGGCAGCGGCTCGGTGGCCACCAGCAGGCTCTGTACCGGCAGCTGATGTTTGCCCAACGGCGGCAGGCTGGCAGCGTAGCCTTCCACGGCGGGCACCATCCACTGGCAGCGAATCCGTGCCAGTGGCGTACGCACCTCACCCGTCTGCCAGTCGATGGCCGGGGTGTTTTCGTAGATCGGTACACCCAGCGCCTCCACTGCCCGAGCCAGGCCGCGCACCAGTTTGGCCGGCTGGATAGTCGCGGTGTGCGGGCTGTAGATGGCGCCAAACGCATTACTGACCCGCAGCTGCGCGTCCAGTTGCTCGGGGCGTAGCCAGCGGTAGTCGTCCTCGGTCATGCCCTGGCGATACAAGTCGTCGAGGTATGCGCGCAGGCTGCGCTCCTGTTCCGGGTAGCGCGCAGCGCAGTACAGCACGCCACCTTTGCGGTAGTCGCAATCGATGCCTTCGCGTAGCAGCACGCTGTGCACTTCATCGGGAATACCGTGCAGCAGGTCGATGCTGGCACGGCGCTGTTGCGGCGACAGGGTGGCGAGCAGGCGGTCTTCGCCCAGCAGGTTACCCATCAGCCAACCACCGTTGCGCCCCGAGGCGCCAAAACCGGCGATGTTGGCGTCTATCACGGCGATGTTCAGCTGTGGCGCCTGGCGCTTGAGGTAGTAGGCGGTCCACAAACCGGTATAGCCGGCGCCAATGATGCACACATCCGCTGTCAGCTCTTCGCGCAGGGCCGGGCGGGCGCACAATGGCTCGTCAAGCTGGTCCATCCACAGGCTTAGTGTGCGCAGGGGTTGCATCGGGTTCGGCTCCACGTCCATCGAGGTCTGTGGGCGATCCTAGTGATGTCGGTAGGCGGCTGTCTTACGTGCGTGCACGCAGGGAAATTTGCTTCAGGTAGGCCTTGGGCGTGAGCCCGGTGTGTTCACGGAAGCACTTGTAGAACGCTGACAGCGAGTTGAAGCCGGCGCTGAACGCCAGCTCGTCGATCGTCGCCTCGACGCGGTCGTCGTCGAGGCTGGCCATCAGGTGCTGCAGGCGGGCCTGGTTGACGTAGCGGTAGAAGCTTTGCCCCAGCACTTGGTTCAGCAGGTAGGAGATTTGGTTGCGGCTATAGCCACTGGCGTCGGCCACTTGCTGCAGGTCCAGCTCCGGGTCCAGGTAGGGGCGCTGGCGCTGGAAGTAGTGCTCCAGGTCCTGGGCCATGGTCGACAACTGCCGGGGTGACAGGCCCAGGCGGCTGGTGGCCGGGCGTGGGCCGCTGCCGGCGTGACCGCTGCCGTTCTGGCGAACAAGCGTGGCGTATTCGTTGACCCGCCAGATCAGCCCGTCTTTGACGGTGATGGCTTCGCTGGACTGGAACGCCACCAGGCCGTCGCCGCCCTGGACTGTGACCTGGTACTGGATGAACGCGGTGCAGCCATCGACGCGGATGCGGTCGCTGTGGACGATGTCTTCGCCGGCTTCGTGGGGCAGGCAGGCGCGTACGTAGTCGCGCAGCGCCTGGTAGCCGAGCACGCGGTTCTGGAAGAAGTCGTGGTACTGGATGTCGGGGTGGTACAGCGCGATGACGCCGTCGAGGTCGCGGTGCTTCCAGCACAGGTGGTAGCGCAGCACGGTGTCGGCGGTGAGCGGGGTTTGCTCGGGGCCGTCAGGAAGGGCGGTGGCGGTCATTGGGAGATAGTGCATTGCAGAACACCCAGGTGCAAGGGTGTGGATCCTGCATATTGCACGGTTCGCTCAAGCGGCCTTTGGAGTAAACCGTTGATTCATATGGATGTAATTTTTTGATACAGCTGGCATGAGGGCTGCACCTTTCTTGTCACCATCGAACAAGGAGAAAGGCCATGCGCTCGATACTGCTTTGGATGATTGGGGTGCCGATTCCGGTGATCATTCTGATCTGGTTCTTCATGCATTGAGAACCTGGGGCCGCAAAGCGGCCCCAGCTATCTAAAGGCTAAAGGAACTGCTCGGCATAGTGACAAGCCACCTGCCGCGTACTCACCTGCCGCAACGCCGGCACCTCTTTGGCACACCGTTCCGTCGCATACGGGCAACGTTTGTGAAATGCACACCCATCCGGCGGGTTCAGCGGGTTGGGCAGCTCCCCGACAATGCGGATCTTCGGCTTCAGCGGGTCGGGATGAATGGCCGGTGTCGCCGACAGCAGCGCCTGGGTATAGGGATGCAGCGGCTTCTCGTAGATATCCTCTTTAGGCCCCATTTCCGCCGGCCGCCCCAGGTACATCACCAGTACCTGGTCTGCCACATGCCGTACCACCGCCAGGTTATGCGAGATGAACACGTAGGCGGTGTTGAACTCTTTTTGCAAGTCCATGAACAGGTTCAGCACCTGCGCCTGGATCGACACGTCCAGCGCCGAGGTCGGTTCGTCCGCTACCAGCACCTTGGGTTGCAGCATCATCGCCCGCGCCAGGGCGATACGCTGGCGCTGGCCGCCAGAGAACATGTGCGGGTAACGCTGGTAGTGCTCGGGGCGCAGGCCAACCTGTTCCATCATCTTCTGCACCTTGTCGCGGCGCTCGGCTTTGCTCAGCGAGGTGTTGATCAACAGTGGCTCGGCCAGCTGGTCACCAATCTTTTGCCGTGGGTTGAGCGAGGCGTAGGGGCTCTGGAACACCATCTGCACATCGCGGCGCAGTTGCTTGCGCTCAGCCTTGCTGGCGCCTTTCACTTCGGTGCCGGCAATTTGCAGTGAGCCGGACGATGGCTCTTCGATCAAGGTCAGGGCGCGTGCCAGGGTCGACTTGCCACAGCCGGACTCGCCGACCACGGCCAGAGTCTTGCCCGCCTCCAGTTCGAACGACACGCCATTCAGCGCACGGACCAGCGCGTGGCCCTTGAACAGCCCGCGGGAGACTTCGTAATGCCGGGTAAGCTCCCGGGCGGATAGAACGACGGCCATCACGCCACCTCCTGGTTCAGCGGGTAGAAGCAACGCACCAGGCTATGGGCCTGTGGGTCGAGGGGCGGGCGCTGGCGCCGGCATGTGTCCTGCACGTACGGGCAACGCGGCGACAGCAGGCAGCCGACCGGGCGGTCGTAGCGCCCAGGGACAATGCCAGGCAGGGTGGCCAGGCGTTCGGCGCCGATGCTGTGCTCGGGGATCGCTGCCAGCAAGGCTTCGCTGTAAGGGTGGGCGGGCACGTCGAACAGCTCCGGCACCTGGCCCACTTCCACGGCTTGGCCGGCGTACATCACGCACACCCGCCTGGCGGTTTCGGCGACCACGGCAAGGTCGTGGGTGATCAGGATGAGCGCCATGTTGCGCTCTTTCTGCAGGTTGACCAGCAGCTCCATGATCTGCGCCTGGATGGTCACGTCCAGCGCGGTGGTCGGTTCGTCGGCGATCAACAGCTTGGGCTCGCCGGCAATCGCCATGGCTATCGCCACACGCTGGCTCATGCCGCCGGACAGTTGGTGCGGGTAAGCATCCAGGCGACTTTCTGCAGCCGGGATCTCGACTTTTTTCAACAGTTCGAGGGCACGCTGGCGCGCGGCCTTGCCCTTCAGGCCCAGGTGCTGGCGCAGCACTTCTTCGATCTGGAAACCCACGGTATAGCTGGGGTTGAGCGCGGTCATCGGGTCCTGGAAGACCATGGCGATATCCTTGCCAACCACTTTGCGTCGTTGCCGGCCGCTGAGCTTGAGCATGTCCGTGCCATCGAAGGTGAGGGCGTCGGCGGTAATACGCCCAGGGGCTTCGATCAGGCCCATCAAGGCCATCATGGTGACCGATTTGCCCGAGCCGGACTCGCCGACGATGGCCAGGATTTCGCCGGCCTCCACCGCCAGGTCCAGGCCGTCGACGACCGGTACCGCATTGGCGTCGCCGAAGCGCACGTTGAGGTTGTTGATCTGCAACAGTGACATGGCGTTCTCCTCAGGCGGCGTTCTTGAGTTTAGGGTCCAGCGCATCGCGCAGCCCGTCGCCCATCAGGTTGATTGCCAGCACACTGAGCAGAATGGTCAGGCCGGGCAGGCTGACCACCCACCAGGCACGCTCGATGTAGTCTCGGGCCGAAGCCAGCATGGTGCCCCACTCGGGGGTTGGCGGTTGTACGCCGAGGCCAAGAAAGCCCAGCGCGGCGGCGTCGAGGATGGCCGAGGAGAAACTGAGGGTGGCCTGCACGATCAGTGGCGCCATGCAGTTGGGCAGCACGGTGACGAACATCAGCCGTGGCAGGCTGGCACCGGCCAGGCGTGCGGCGGTGACGTAGTCGCGGTTCAGCTCGCCCATCACGGCGGCGCGGGTCAGGCGCACGTAGGAGGGCAGGGACACGATGGCGATGGCGATCACCGTATTGATCAGGCCAGGGCCGAGGATAGCGACGATGGCCACCGCCAGCAGCAGCGACGGCAACGCCAGCATCACATCCATCAGGCGCATGATCGATGGGCCGAGCAGTTGCGGGAAGAAACCGGCCAGCAGGCCGAGGAAAATGCCAGGGATCAGCGACATCACGACCGACGACAGGCCGATCAGCAGCGACAACCGTGCACCCTGAATCAGCCGCGAAAGCAGGTCGCGGCCAAGTTCGTCGGTGCCGAGGATGAACTGCCAGGTGCCGCCTTCCAGCCACACCGGCGGGGTCAGCAGGAAGTCGCGGTACTGCTCGCTCGGGTCATGCGGGGCGACCCACGGCGCGAACAGGGCGCAGAACACCACCAGGCACATGAAGGCCAGGCCCATCACCGCGCCCTTGTTGCGCGCGAAGGCTTGCCAGAATTCTTTGTACGGCGAGGGGTAGAGCAGGCTCTGGTCCACCGGGCTGGCCGGCGACACGGATTTTGCAATCGGGCTAGTCATGGCAAGGGCCTCAGCGCTGATGACGGATGCGTGGGTTGGCCAGGCCGTAGAGGATGTCTACGACGAAGTTGACCAGAATCACCAGGCAGGCGATCAACAGGATGCCGTTCTGGACCACGGGGTAGTCACGGGCACCGATGGCTTCGATCAGCCACTTGCCGATGCCCGGCCAGGAAAAGATGGTTTCGGTCAGTACCGCACCGGCCAGCAGCGTGCCGACCTGCAGGCCGAATACGGTCAGCACCGGGATCAGGGCGTTGCGCAGGCCGTGCACGAACACCACGCGGGCTGGCGAAAGGCCTTTGGCGCGTGCGGTACGGATGTAGTCTTCGCGCAGCACTTCGAGCATTGACGAGCGGGTCATGCGGGCGATCACCGCCAGCGGGATGGTGCCGAGCACGATGGCCGGCAGAATCAGGTGCATCACCGCGTCCTTGAACGCACCATCCTCGTCGCTGAGCAAGGTATCGATCAGCATGAAGCCGGTCTTCGGCTCGATGTCGTAGAGCAGGTCGATGCGCCCGGACACCGGCGTCCAGCCCAGGCTCACCGAGAAGAACATGATCAGGATAAGGCCCCACCAGAAAATTGGCATCGAATAGCCGGCCAGTGAAATGCCCATTACACCGTGGTCGAACAGCGAACCGCGCTTGAGTGCGGCGATCACCCCGGCCAGCAGGCCGACAATGCCGGCGAATAGCAAAGCGGCGAAGGCCAGCTCCAGGGTGGCCGGGAACAGGGTGAGAAACTCGTTCCACACACTTTCGCGGGTGCGCAGCGATTCGCCGAGGTCACCTTGGGCCAGCTTGCCGATGTAGTCCAGGTACTGGACCGGCAGTGGCTTGTTCAGGCCCAGGCGCTCCATGGCCTGGGCATGCATTTCGGGGTCGACCCTGCGCTCGCCCATCATCACTTCCACCGGGTCGCCGGGGATCAGGCGTATGAGCGCGAAGGTCAGCAAGGTGATGCCGAAAAAGGTCGGTATCAGCAGGCCAAGGCGCCGGGCAATAAAACTCAACATTGTCGGGGTTACCTCATCAGGCCGTGGGGCGATCAGCCCGGTACGGCAGTGCCGCCGGTGCCCGTGTGGGTTGCCGGCGGTCGTTGTTGTTCTACTTCACCTTGGTGGTGGCGAAGTTGTTGTTGGTCAGAGGGCTGATCACGTAGCCCTCAACGTTGTCACGCATGGCGGTGAACATCTTCGGATGGGCCATGCTGATCCAGGGTTGGTCGTCATCGTACACCTTCAATGCCTCGCTATAGAGCCTTGCACGTTCGTCGTTGTCGATCACCTCGCGGGCGCGGGTAATCAGTTCCTGGAATTTCGAGTTGCACCAGCGGGCGTAGTTCTCGCCGGTTTTGGCCGCGTCACAGCTGAGCAGCGGGGTAAGGAAGTTATCCGGGTCACCGTTGTCGCCTGCCCAGCCGGTGGACACCAGGTCCGCTTCGCCCTTCTTGGCGCGGCGCAGCATTTCCGCCCACTCCATCACGCGGACATCCAGCTTCAGCCCGATCTGTTTCAGGTCGGCCTGTAACATCTCGGCGGACAGGCGCGGGTTAGGGTTGGTCATGCCGCCACCGTTGCGGGTGAACAGCGTGATCACCGTGCCTTCCGGAACGCCAGCTTCCTTGAGCAGGGCGCGTGCTTTGTCGAGGTCGCGCGGCGGGTTCTTGTTACTGGTGTTGTAACCGATCATGGTCGGCGGGTATGGATTGACGCCCACTAGCGCGTTGCCCTTGCCAAACAGCTGATCGACGTGGGTCTGGCGATCGAAGGCCATGTTGATGGCTTTGCGCACGCGCACATCGCTCAGGTATGGGTGCTCGGTATTCATGGCGATGTAACCGGTGACCAGCGCTTCGATCTCGGCCACCTTGAGTTTGGGGTCAGCCTTGATCGACGGCACATCATCCGGTTTGGGGTAGAGCGCGACCTGGCATTCGTTGGCGCGTAGCTTTTGCAGTCGTACGTTGCTATCGGTAGCGATGGCGAAGACCAGGGCATCGGCGGGTGGTTTGCCGCGGAAGTATTCGGGATTCGGTTTGAAACGGACCTGTGCATCCTTGTTGTAGCGCTGGAAGATGAACGGCCCAGTGCCGATCGGCTTGCTGTTCAGCTCGGCCGTTTTGCCAGCTTCGAGCAACTTGTCGCCGTACTCGGCGGAATAGATCGAGGTGAAGCCCATTGCCATGTCATGCAGGAACGGGGCTTCCGGGCGGGTGAGGGTGATCACCACAGTGTTGTCGTCGCTCTTGCTCACCGACTTGAGCAGTTCCTTGAAGGCCATGCTTTCAAAGTAGGGATAGCCCACGCTGGTCTTGTCATGCCACGGATGATTCGGGTCAAGCTGGCGATTCAGGCTCCACAGCACATCGTCGGCATTGAATTCGCGAGTTGGCTTGAAGTAGTCGGTGGTGTGGAACTTCACCCCGTGACGCAGGTGGAAGGTGTAGGTCAGGCCGTCTGGCGAAATGTCCCAGCGTTCGGCCAGTGCCGGCTGGATGTCGGTGGTGCCGGGCTTGAAATCGACCAGGCGGTTGAACACGGTTTCGGACGATGCGTCGAAAGTGACCGCCGTGGTGTACTGAACAACGTCGAACCCTTCCGGGCTGGCCTCGGTACACACCACCAGTGGTTTGGCGGCCAGTTGCGTGGTGCTGCCCAGCACCAGGACGGCCAGGGCCAGGCGTAGCGGTAGCGATTTCATGAAAGCTCTCTGCATGGGTTGAAGGCTCCCTGCTTGCATTGATTCCAGCGTAGTCGCCACGGCCCGCTGCGAAGTGGGCCGTGGCGCCGGCGGTCAGAGAATGTTGAATGGGATGGTGGTCACCACGCGGAACTCATCCAGGCTGCCATCACCCTGGGCCTTGCTGGCGCGGTGGGTGGTGTAGGTGGCGCGGATGCTGGTGTCTTTCAGCGGCCCGCTCTGCACCGCGTAACTGGTGCCGATCCCCCACTCGTAGTGGGTTTCGCCATCCAGGCCATTCACGTCGTAGGCTGTACCGCGATAGTGAGTGCCATCGATGCCCCAGCCGCGGGCGTTGTACAGGTTGAACTTCAGGCCTGGTACGCCGTAGGGCGCCATGTTCAGTACGTAGGAGATCTTCAGCGATTTTTCGTTGGGGCCGTTGAAGTCCGAGAGCAGTGAGTTGGCCAGGTAGATGCCGTTGGTTTCGTGCAGGTAGTCGAAGTACTCGTTACCGTTGACCTGCTGCCAGGAGGCACCGAGGGTGTGGGCCTGGTGGGTCAGGTCGAACGACAGGCTGTAGGTGTCGTTGTCGATCTTGCCCATTTTCTGGCTGCCGGCGTCGACGGTCTTGTAGTAGTTCAGGCCGGTGCTCAGGCTGAGCACTGCGCTGTCGCCGAGCACGTGGTTGGCGCCGAAGTAGTACTGGTTCCAGAAATCGTCGACCTTGGTGGCGTACAGGCTGGTGCTCAGGCTCTTGAACGGCTGGTAGTTGATGCCGGCGGTGCTGGCGCGGTCGGTTTCCACGCCAGTGGCGCTGTATTCGCTGCGGAACTTGCTGAGGCTCTGCTCGGTACGTGGCGAGACGCGGTCGAAGGTGCCCAGGTCGAAGCTGAGGTTATCGAACTCGGCGCTGTGCAGGAACGCGCCCTGGAAGCTCGACGGCAGGGCACGGTTGCCGATGTAGGCGATCATCGGGGTGTCAACCGACTGGCGGCCGAAGGTAAGGGTAGTGTTGGACACCCGTGCCTTGATGTTGCCCAGGCCCAGTTTGCTCCACTGGCCAATGGGGTCGCCATCGCTGTGGGTCAGGGTGCGGTTGTTGGGGCCGGCGACAGCTTCGCGGCTCTGTTGCAGGGCGATGGCGTTGTAGCCAGCGGCCTCGACGGCGATGCCCACGGTGCCTTGGGTGAAGCCGGAGCTGTAGTTGAGGATGCTGCCTTGTACCCAGTTTTCCCGGCTGTGGGTGGGGTGGCGGGTGCCGTCGCTTTTGTAGTACTTCCACAGCGGGGCGCGTGCGGCGCGTTCGCGGGCGTACCAGTTGCGGGTGCTGCCAGACAGGCTCTGGCCGTCGATGAAGCCGCTGGCCTGCGCCTGCTCGCTGCTGCCTTTGAGGGTGAGCGGGATGTAGGCCTGGCTTTGCGGGTCGGCCTGGGCCACGGTGGATAAGGCACTGATGGATAACGCCAGTGCGGTCAGGGTGAATATTCTCAAGGTTGAAGCTCCCATTGTTTTCTAGTTATTGCCGGCCTTGTGGGCCGGGTGGGTGTTGCGGTGTTGCCTGGGTTGCCACGGGATCGCCGGGCTGAGTTGGGGGGGGCGTGCTGCCTGTGCTGGCCTTTTCGCGGGTAAACCGCTCCCCCAGGGATCTGCGCAGACGCCTGGTTTGTGAAGATCTCTGTGGGAGCGGGTTCACCCGCGAAGTGGCCCTTGAGGGCTAAAGATCAGTCAACACTCACACCGGAAAAGTCATTGCGCCCAAACGGGCTGACCTTGAATTCGGAAACCTTGACGCTGAGCGGTTGGTTCACCGTGGAATGCGCCACCGGGGTAATCGGTACCTGCTGCTTGAGCCGCTGCTGGGCCTGCTGGTACAGGGCGGTGCGCTGCGTACGGTCGGTCACCTGCTTGGCCTGCTTGACCAGGCTGTCGTACTGCGGGTCGCACCACAGCGAATAGTTGTTGCTGCCGATGGCATCGCAGCTGTAGAGGGTGCCCAGCCAGTTGTCCGGGTCGCCGTTGTCACCGGTCCAGCCGATCAGGGCGATGTCGTGCTCACCGCTTTTCATGCGCTTGAGGTATTCGCCCCATTCATAGCTGACGATGCGTACCTTGAAGCCGAGCTTGTTCCAGTCGGCCTGAAGCATTTCGGCCATCAGCTTGGCGTTGGGGTTGTATGGGCGCTGCACCGGCATGGCCCACAGGGTGACCTCGGTGCCAGGTTTGACACCGGCCTGCTGCAGCAGCTGTCTGGCCTTTTCCGGGTTGTAGGGGGCGTCCTTGAGGCTTTCGTCATAGGACCACTGGGTGGGTGGCATGGCGTTCACCGCCAGTTGGCCGGAGTCCTGATACACCGCCTGGATGATGGCTTGCTTGTTCACCGCCATGTCCATTGCCTGGCGCACTTCCAGGCGGTCGAATGGTGGGTGCTGGGTGTTGTAGGCGATGTAGCCGAGGTTGAAGCCTGGTTGCTGCAACACCTGCAACGTGCTGTCGGCCTTGAGCGCCGGCAGGTCGGCCGGGCGCGGGTGCAGGGTGACCTGGCACTCATTGCGGCGCAGCTTCTGGATGCGCACCGAGGGATCGACGTTGATCGAGAACACCAGGTTGTCGATCTTCACCTCATTCGGTGCCCAATAGTCCTTGTTGCCCTTGTAGCGGATCTGCGAATCCTTCTGGTATCGCTGGAACACGAACGGCCCGGTACCGATCGGCTGCTGGTTGATGTCGCTGGGGCGCCCGCTGGCCAGCAACTGGTCGGCGTACTCGGCGGAGAGGATGGAGGCGAAGCTCATGGCCAGGTTCTGGATGAACGCAGCATCGACCGTGTTCAAGGTGAACACCACGGTCAGCGGGCCGGCCTTCTCGATGCTAGCGATATTCTTGTCCAGGCCCATGCTGATGAAATAGGGGAACTCGGTAGGGTAGGCCTGGCGGAACCGGTGACCCTTGTCGAGCATGCGGTTGAAGGTGAACAACACATCGTCGGCGTTGAACTCGCGGCTTGGGTTGAAGGCCTTGTTGCTGTGGAATTTCACCCCTTCACGCAGGTGGAAGGTGTAGCGCAGGCCGTCGTCGGACACTTCCCAGCGAGTTGCCAGGGCAGGCTGCACGGCGGTGCCACCCCGTTCGAACTCGACCAGCCGGTTGTAGATGGGTTCGGCGGCGTCGTTGTCGGTGGCGCTGGTGTACTGAGCGGTGTCGAAGCCGGCTGGGCTGCCCTCGGAGCAGAACACCAGGTTGTTGGCCAGCAGGGCCGGGGACTGGCTGATCAGGCCCAGGGCCAACAGGGTCGAAAGGCGGGTAGCGTGACGCATGGCAAGTCCTTTTTCGTCTGTTTGCGCCGCCTCGTTGTACGAATGACGGCAACAGTTCGCCGCTCCCGCGGCGGATAGCAGCAGGACGACATGAAAGGGTGGCAAGGATGGAGGGGCACCCGCCGCTCAGCGGGTGCCCGGGTCAGCCTACTTGTCCACGCTGACGCCGTAGAAGGAGTTCAGTCCGAATGGGCTGATCTTGTAATCCTTCACTTTGGCGCTCATGGGCTGGTAGACGGTGGAGTGAGCGATCGGTGTGATCGGTACCTGCTCCTTGAGGATGTGCTGCGCCTTCTGGTACAGCTCGGTGCGCTTGGCCTGGTCGGAAGTGGCCTTGGCCTGCTTGATCAGGTCGTCGTAGGGCTTGTAGCACCACTTGGAGAAGTTGTTGCCATCCACGGCATCGCAGCCGTAGAGGGTGCCCAGCCAGTTGTCCGGGTCACCGTTGTCACCGCTCCAGCCAATCAGCATGGCGCCCTGTTCGCCGCCTTTGGAGCGTTTGATGTACTCGCCCCATTCGTAGCTGACGATCTTCGCCTTGATACCGATCTTGGCCCAGTCGGACTGGAGCATTTCGGCCATCAGCTTGGCATTGGGGTTGTACGGGCGTTGCACCGGCATGGCCCACAGGGTGATTTCGGTGCCTTCCTTGATGCCAGCTTCCTTGAGCAGTTGCTTGGCTTTTTCGGGGTCGAACGGGGCGTCCTTGATGCTGGTGTCATAGGACCATTGCGTAGGTGGCATGGCATTGACTGCCAGCTGGCCGGCACCTTGGTAGACCGACTCGATGATCTTTTTCTTGTCCACGGCCATGTCCAGCGCCTGGCGCACTTTCAACTGGGCCATGGGGTTGGCGTCGTTGCTGCCCTTGATCTTGTCCATCACGTTGTAGGCGATGTAGCCAAGGTTGAAACCGGCCTGGTCAGGCATTTTTAGCTTGGGGTCTTTCTTTAGTGGCTCGATGTCGGCCGGGCGGGGGAACAAAGTGACCTGGCACTCGTTCTTTTTCAGCTTTTGCATGCGCACCGAGGCATCGGTGGTGATGGCAAAGATCAGGTTGTCGATCTTCACGTCATCGGGTTGCCAGTAGTCCTTGTTGCCCTTGAAGCGGATCTGCGCGTCCTTCTGGTACTTGCTGAACACGAACGGGCCAGTGCCGATAGGCTTCTGGTTGATGTCGGCGGCCTTGCCGTCCTTGAGCAGCCGGTCGGCGTATTCGGCGGACTGAATCGAGGCGAAGCTCATGGCCAGGTTCTGGATGAACGCGGCATCGACTTCGTTGAGGGTGAACTTCACCGTGTGCTCGTCGAGCTTCTCCACTTTGGCGATATTCTTGTCCATGCCCATGTCGGTGAAGTACGGGAACTCGGTGGGGTAAACCTTGCGGAACGGTTGCTCCTTGTCGAGCATGCGGTTGAAGGTGAACAACACGTCGTCGGCGTTGAACGGGCGGCTGGGCTTGAAGTAGTCGGTGGTATGGAACTTGACCCCTTCGCGCAGGTGGAAGGTGTAGGTCTTGCCGTCGTCGGACACTTCCCATTTGGTCGCCAGGCCCGGGATGACGGCCGTGCCACCACGTTCGAACTGGGTCAGGCGGTTGAACACGGTCTCGGCCGAGGCGTCGAAGTCGGTCCCGGTGGTGTACTGCCCCGGGTCGAAACCGGCCGGGCTGCCCTCGGAGCAGAACACCAGGTTGGACGCGGCCAAGGCCGACGGTGCACCGGTGAGCAAGCCTGCGCCAAGCAGGAACGGAATGACTGCGTGTTTGAGCATGGTGGCCTCATTGTTGTCATTTTTTGGATGAGGTGGCCTCGTGAGCCGACCTGCGGATACTTATGCAGGGGGTGTTCCCAATGCAACAGGAAGAAGGATAGTTGGCGCCGGAAAAGTGGTACGGCCGTACATGGATGTCGCATCGGTATAACTTTCGGCGAAGTTAAACGTTTGCGCGGGCAAAATGATGGCATTTTGCAGGATGTTTCGAGGCGGGAGTATATGTAGGAGGCACCTTAATGGTGCGTAGGAAGCTTCTGAAAATCTGTTTGACGCGATGCCTGGGAGAGCGGGCGCAGCCGCTCCCACAGGTGTTTCGTGAACCCGTTAAGGCATCTGCACTTCGATCAGGCCATCGGCATTCATGCTCACTTCACTGGTGCCGGCTTCGATATCCGGCGCTGGTGCCGCTTCATCAGCCCCCATGGCCTTCATCGCCATCGGTGCGCTACGCAGGTACGGGCGTGGGTAGCCGCTGCTGTTGAGGTTCAGGTTGACCACTTTGTAGCCCTTGCCGCCCAGCGCTTCTGTGGCCAGCTGCGCGCGTGCCTTGAAGGCATCGACCGCATCCTTGAGCAGTGCATCTTCGCTGGCCTTGCGCGTGGCCGGGGCGATGGAGAAGTCCATGCCGCCCATTTTCAGCTCTTGCAGCAGGTCGGCGGTCAGCTGGGACAAGGCCGGGAAGTTGGCGCTTTCCAGGCGCAGTTCGGCGCGCTCGCGCCAGCCGGTGATCTTCTGGCCCTTGCTGTCATATACCGGGTAGCTGTTGCGGCTTCCCTGGCTGATCTTCACGTCCTTGACCTGACGCGACTGCTGCACGGCCTTGTTCATGGTTTCGGTGATCTGCTTGGCGAGCTTGCCCGGGTCGCTGTTCTGCGCTTCGCTGTACAAGGTCACGACCATCAGGTCGCGCGCCACTTCCTTGCTGACTTCGGCACGCAGCGATACCTGGTTGAAACGCGGTTCATCGGCCGCCAGCGCCGGCAGGCTGGCGAGCAGGCCGCAAGACAGGATGAAGGCGGTGCCGCGACGTGGGATTTGCATGTGGTACTCCTTGGCAATAAAAGGCGTGGCGTCTGGTTGTCCATTCCACGCATGGCCCATCAGACCGGCAACAGTGTAGTGGGTTCAAAAGTGCCATCATCAACCTGTGACAAAGTGTGGCGCTTTGCCGCATCGCTGCAGCTAGGCGCCAGGCTTCGGTATACTCCAGCCGATTTTCTGGAGCACTCATCAGGAGAGCTCATGCTCGCTGCCGTACAACCGTTGTCCGCTACCCGTCAGAACCTCTGGCGCCTGACCGTCATTCGGGTCCTGGTCCTGGCTGCCCAGGCTGGCTCGGTGGGTGTTGCCTACTGGACCGAACTGCTGCCGTTGCCCTGGCTGTCGCTGGCCGGCACCTTGGCCTTGTCTTCGCTGCTGTGTGCCTTCACGGCCCTGCGCCTGCGCTTGTCGCTGCCCGTCACCGAAATGGAGTATGCCCTGCAGCTGGCTTGTGACCTGCTGATCCACAGCGCCTTGCTGTATTACTCCGGCGGTTCGACCAACCCGTTCGTTTCGTATTACCTGGTGCCGCTGGCGATTGCTGCGGTGACCTTGCCGTGGCTGTATTCGCTGATCCTGTCTGGCATCGCCCTGACGGCCTACAGCCTGCTGCTGGTGCAGTTCTACCCGCTCGAAGGCTTGCCCATGGCGCGGGACAAGATGCAGGTCTACGGCATGTGGCTGAGTATTGCCCTGGCGGCGGCCGTGATCACCTTCTTTGCCGCGCGCATGGCCGAAGAGCTGCGCCGCCAGGAGCAGCTGCGTTCCGAACGGCGTGAAGAAAGCCTGCGCGACGAGCAGTTGCTGGCCGTGGCCACCCAGGCTGCCGGTGCCGCCCATGAGCTGGGTACGCCGCTGGCGACCATGAGCGTGCTGATCAACGAAATGCGCCAGGACCATACCGACCCGCTGTTGCAGGAGGACCTGCAGATCCTCCAGGACCAGGTAAAGCTGTGCAAGGAAACCTTGCAACAGCTGGTGCGCGCTGCCGAAGCCAACCGACGCCTGGCGATCGTCGAGCAGGATGTGACTGCATGGCTGGACGAAGCGCTGAACCGCTGGCACCTGATGCGCCCGGAAGCCAGTTACCGCTTCCAGCGTCTGCGCGACGGCAAGGTGCCTCGGTTGACACCGCCACCGGACCTTACCCAGGCGCTGCTGAACCTGTTGAACAATGCTGCCGATGCCTGCCCCGATGACCTGGAAGTGCGCCTTGACTGGGACGCCCAGGACATCGTCATCAGCATCCGCGACCACGGCCCCGGCGTGCCGCCGGCCATTGCCGAAGCCATCGGCAAACCCTTCATTACCACCAAGGGCAAAGGCTTCGGCCTGGGCCTGTTCTTGAGCAAGGCCAGCGTGACCCGTGCGGGCGGTTCGGTAAAACTCTATAGTCATGAACAGGGTGGCACCCTGACCGAACTGCGCCTGCCCTATGGCAAGCGAGGAGATGAATGATGAGCGAAGAAAACCAGGTCGAAAGCGAAGAGCTGCCGCACCTGCTGCTGGTGGATGACGATGCCACCTTCACCCGGGTCATGGCCCGGGCCATGAGCCGTCGCGGTTTCCGCGTGAGCACTGCCAGTTCTGCCGAGGAAGGCTTGATCCTGGCTCAGCAGGACCTGCCGGACTACGCCACGCTGGACCTGAAGATGGACGGCGACTCGGGCCTGGTGCTGCTGCCCAAGCTGCTTGAGCTGGACCCAGAAATGCGCGTGGTGATCCTGACCGGCTATTCGAGCATTGCCACTGCGGTGGAGGCGGTCAAGCGCGGTGCCTGCAACTACCTGTGCAAGCCGGCTGACGCCGATGATGTGCTGGCAGCACTGCTGTCGGAGCACACCGACCTGGATACGCTGGTGCCGGAAAACCCGATGTCGGTCGACCGCCTGCAGTGGGAGCACATCCAGCGCGTTCTGAACGAGCACGAGGGCAATATCTCCGCCACCGCGCGGGCGCTGGGCATGCACCGGCGGACCTTGCAGCGCAAGCTGCAGAAACGGCCGGTTCGGCGCTGATTCTTTGCTCAAAGGGCCGGCTTCTTCGCGGGTTTATCCGCGAAGAAGCCGGCACTGACAGAAATTTATGTATAACACCCCGCGATCCCCGCAAATTCCGGCCGTTGGCGTATTATTAGCCGCCTAACGGCAACCCCCTCCAGGATCGCTTGCGCATGCTCGCCCTTCTTATCCAGACGCTGAACATCACGGCACCGGTTTTCGCCATGCTGTTCATGGGCGTGCTGCTCAAACGCATCCACCTGATCGACGACAACTTCAACCGCGTCGCCTCGCAGCTGGTGTTCAACGTGTGCATGCCGGCGCTGCTGTTCCTCGGTATCTATCACGCCGACCTGGCCGCAGCAGTCAAACCCGGTGTCATGCTGTACTTCATCGCTGCCACCCTGGTCGGCTTCGCCATTGCCTGGGGCCTGGCCATCTGGCGCAGCCCGCTGGCCGACCGGGGCATCTATACCCAGGGCGCATTTCGCGGCAACAACGGCGTGATCGGCTTGGCCCTGGCCGCCAGTTTGTACGGTGACTATGGTATTTCCCTGGGGGCGGTGCTCGCGGGCCTGGTCATCCTCATGTACAACTCGCTGTCGGCGGTGGTGCTGGCGGTGTACAGCCCGGACCTCAAGTCCGACCCATGGAGCATCTGCAAGAGCATTTTCAGCAACCCGTTGATCATCAGCGTGCTGGTGGCTACCCCGATGGCTTACGGCCAGGTGCCGTTGCCCAACTGGCTGCTGACCTCGGGCGACTACCTGGCGCAGATGACCCTGCCGCTGGCGCTGATCTGCATCGGTGGCACCTTGTCGCTGGCGGCGCTGCGTGACTGTGGCCGGCTGGCCATCGATGCCAGCCTGGTGAAGATGGTCTGCTTGCCGTTGCTCGGTACCCTGGGGGCTTGGTTGTGTGGCTTTCGCGGTGCGGAGTTGGGCATCCTGTTCCTCTACATCGGCAGCCCGACCGCTGCGGCCAGCTACGTGATGGCGCGGGCGGCCAATGGTAACCATGAGCTGGCGGCGTCGATCATCGTCATTACCACGCTAATGGCGGCAATCACCACCAACATTGGTATTTTCATCTTGCAGTGGGGCGGATGGATCTAGATCCTTGACTGCAAATAACAGCAACAGCACTGCCTCACTGAGCTAAAGGACACTTCATGCAAGACCAGAGCACGCCCGAGCGGTTACAGCGCGGGCTGAAGAATCGCCATATCCAGCTGATCGCGCTGGGCGGGGCCATCGGTACCGGGTTGTTTCTGGGCATCGCCCAAACCATCCAGCTGGCCGGCCCCTCCGTGCTGCTGGGCTATGCCATCGCCGGCCTGATGGCCTTTCTGATCATGCGCCAGTTGGGCGAAATGGTCGTGGAAGAGCCGGTAGCCGGTAGTTTCAGCCACTTCGCCCACCAGTACTGGAGCGAGTTCGCCGGCTTCGTTTCGGGGTGGAATTACTGGGTGGTGTACGTGCTGGTCGGCATGGCCGAACTGACGGCGGTCGGCATCTACGTGCAGTACTGGTGGCCGGAGTTTCCTACCTGGGCCACCGCGGCGATCTTCTTCGTGGCGATCAACCTGATCAACCTGACCCAGGTGAAGGTCTACGGCGAGATGGAGTTCTGGTTCGCCCTGGTCAAGGTGGTGGCCATCGTCAGCATGATCGGCTTTGGCGCCTGGCTGTTGAGCAGCGGCCATGGCGGCCCGGATGCCAGCGTGGCCAACCTGTGGCAGTACGGCGGCTTCTTCCCTAACGGCGTCAGCGGCTTGGTGATGGCCTTGGCGGTGATCATGTTCTCGTTCGGCGGCCTGGAGCTGGTGGGTATCACCGCCGCCGAAGCCGACAACCCCCGCCAGAGCATCCCCAAAGCCACCAACCAAGTGGTGTACCGCATCCTGATCTTCTACATCGGTGCCCTGGCGGTGCTGTTGTCGCTGTACCCGTGGCAGAAGGTAGTGCAGGGCGGTAGCCCGTTCGTGATGATCTTCCATGAGCTGGACAGCGACCTGGTGGCGACCATCCTCAATATCGTGGTGCTGACGGCTGCGCTGTCGGTGTACAACAGCTGTGTGTACGCCAACAGCCGCATGCTGTTCGGCCTGGCTAGCCAAGGTGATGCGCCGCGCCAGCTGCTGAAGGTAAGCCGCAGCGGTGTACCGCTGACCGCGCTGGGCGTGTCGGCCTTCGCGACCGGCCTGTGCGTGCTGATCAACTACCTGATGCCGGGCGAGGCCTTTGGCTTGCTGATGGCGCTGGCGGTGTCGGCGCTGGTGATCAACTGGGCGAGCATCAGCATTACTCATCTGAAATTCCGCAAGGCCAAGCTGGCTGCCGGCATCATCCCCTTCTACAAAAGCCTGGGGCACCCGCTGACCAACTACCTGTGTCTGGCGTTCATCGTGCTGATATTGGTGGTGATGTACCTGACCCCGCCGATTCGCATCTCGGTGATGCTGATCCCGGCTTGGATTGCCGTACTGTGGGTGGCCTTCAAGCTGAAGAAGGCTCGCCAGGCCAAATAGGCAAGGCAGTACCAGCCTCTTCGCGGGCGTGACCGCGAAGAGGCCGGTACTGGAAAAGGCTGCGTCAGCCTTGGTAGCTGTCGATCACTTCCTGCGCGGCCCTGAAGGCATCAATCGCCGCCGGCACGCCCGCATAC